>CAZFDP010000062.1:0-9521 GCA_964518185.1 uncultured Phocaeicola sp.
AATCTCCATAACCATGAAAAATAGCTGTTGTCTCTTTTGCCCTGTTCGTATTTGGGTTGTGGCTATATGCTTTATTACTTTCCTTCTCTTTCCTTATGCAGTCAATGCACAACGAGAAGCCTTTACCATCAATCACGGTTGGAAATTTTTGAAGGAGGAGTGTAACAAGGCTGCCGATGTGGACTATGATGACAGACAGTGGGCGGACATTCATCTACCGCATACATGGAATACCGATGCTTATACTCAAAAAGAATATTATAAAGGGGTAGGTTGGTATAGGAAGGCGTTTCGTGTTCCGGAGACGTGGGCAGACAAGCAAGTCTTTCTTAAAATAGATGCGGCCAGTAAGGCGGCTGCCGTTTATCTGAATGGAAAGAAAGTGGGTGAACATGCCGGAGGCTATACCGCTTTTGCATTTGATCTTACTCCTTATTTGCATATTGGGGAGAATCAACTTGCAATAAAAGTAGACAATGCGAGACAGGACATAGCTCCGGTTTCGGCTGATTTCACTTTCTTTGGTGGAATTTATCGGGATGTGTGGCTGGTGGTTGTGCCCAAGCAACATTTGAATGTGGCAACTGATGGTTCCAAAGGAGTCTTTATCCATGTGCCACAGGTATCGCATGAACAGGGTACACTTTCTATCCGTAGTGAGATAAAAAACGATGCCGATACTTCCGCTTCGCTGAAGTTGATGCATGTCATTTATCATCCGAATGGAGAAGTACTGCAAAGCATCCAACAGAAAATCAAATTAAAAGGTGGCGAGCAGAAAGGCTTCATCATGGAGAGTCGTCCTGTCCAGCAACCCGAATTATGGTCGCCGGAACATCCGAATCTTTATCGAGTAGAGACCATTCTAAGTAATGCCAAGACGCAACAAGTATTGGACCGTTGCGAGCACTATACCGCTTTCCGCTGGTTCCGTTTCGATGGAGAGCAGGGATTCTTTTTGAACGGAGGACCTTACAAACTCCGCGGCGTCTGTCGACATCAGGACCAGAAGCCTATGGGGGTAGCTTTAACTGATGAGATGCACCGTCGGGATTTCCGTTTGATGAAGGAAATGGGTGCTAATTTTATCCGTATTTCCCACTATCCGCAAGACGATGCTTTGTTGGAAATGTGCGATAAGTTGGGGATGTTGGTTTGGGAAGAAATTCCCGTTATCGACATCGTGCCCGAAACTCCCGGTTACAACGAGCATTGCGAACAGAATCTTCGCGAAATGATACGCCAACATTATAATCATCCTTGTATCATCATCTGGGGATATATGAATGAAATTCTGTTGGTTGCACAGCGAAAGTACAAAGGAGAAGCCCTCAAGCCTGTCTTGGAACGTACTGTGAACCTGATTCACCGCCTTGAAAAAGCATTGAAGGAAGAGGACCCCTACCGTGTCAGTACCATGGCCTTCCACGGGAGCAATGATTACAACACTTTGGGAATAAGTGGAATGACCGACATTGTCGGTTGGAATCTCTACCAAGGTTGGTATGGTGGAGAGTTCAAGGGGTTCAACCGCTTCTTGGAGGAACAACACCGCAATTACCCCACTCATCCGATGATTGTAAGCGAATACGGGGCTGGTTCCGACAAGCGTCTACACTCCCTTCGCCCCAAGGCATTCGACTTCAGCATGGAATATCAACAACTTTATTTGGAGCATTACTTGCCGGTCATGGAGGAGTTGCCATACGTTTGCGGAGGTACACACTGGAACTTTATCGATTTTTCTTCGGCCTTGCGTGACGAATCCATGCCCCGTATCAACAACAAGGGATTGGTTTACAACAACCGTGTGCCGAAGGATGTATACTATTATTATAAAGCCGCATGGCGAACAGATATCCCTGTACTTCACATTGCCGGCCGGGATTGGTCTCACCGTTCGGCCGTTGTCAAGGATTCCATTGCCGTACTACCTGTTAAAGTATATACCAATCTGTTTGAGGTGGAACTTTATGCCAATAGTCAACCGGTGGGTAAACAACGGGTGGAAAATCATCACGTGATATTCAATGTGCCGTTCAGCGACGGAGAAACCTATCTCTCAGTCAAAGGCATTTGGAACGGAACAACGGTAGAGGATGGAACCACCGTATGCTTTACCTCCGTGCCATGGAAACTTGACGAACAGAGTATGGCTGGCGGTATGGAACTGGCCGTGAATGTGGGAAGCAACAGCTTCTTTACTTCGGACGACAGCCAATTGACTTGGGTACCCGACCAAGCCTATACTCCGGGAGGCTGGGGCTACATCGGTGGTGAGGAACAGAGTACCCAGACCGAGATAAAGCTAACTCCCGACGGGCCGTTGTTCCAAACCATGAGAGTAGGAATAGAAGGTTATCGTTTTGATGTGCCTAAAGGATATTATGAAATAGAACTGCTTTTTACTGATATTTTTCAACCGAAAGAACAGGTAGCTTATTTGCTGGGTAGAAGGGATGATTCTTCTCTTGTCCCGTCAGGAAATACCTTTGACATCCTGTTGAATGGAACGCTTTTGGAAAAAGCAGCATGTTTCGGAGTGGGAAACGGTCATTTTCATGCTGTAAAACGGCGTTTTGTGATTCATAACTCGATAGGATTTTTGGACTTCCGTTTCCAACCGATACAAGGACAAACTTTTTTATCAGGCATTAAACTTAGAAGATTTTAATAATAGTATACCATAATAAATAAGAAACAATATGAAAATGAGAAAACTCTTCCTTGCCGTATGGATTTGTCTATCGGGCACCCTTTGTGCGCAGTCCATTTGGAATGCCGACCATCTGGCCAAAGTAAAGCAATCTATTGACCAACCCGTTTACAGACAGGCTTATCAGGCATTGATAGCAGATGCCGATGAGTTTATGGAAGCGGAACCGCTTTCTGTTATGATGAAAGAAAAGGCTCCCATAAGTGGGAACATGCATGATTATATGAGTTTGGCACGTTATTACTGGCCTGACCCTACTAAACCGGATGGTCTTCCCTACATCAGTCGTGATGGCTTGTCGAATCCCGAATTGGAAAAATATGACCGCAATCGTTTGGGAACGACTGCCCACCGTGTCAGCACCTTGGCCTTGGCTTGGTATTTCAGCGGTGACGAAAAATATGCACAGAAAGCTGTAGAATTCCTTCGTGTATGGTTTTTGAACAAGGACACTTACATGAATCCGAATTTGGATTATGCCCAAGTGAGTCGGGGACACCACGGTGACAAAGGGCGTAGTTATGGAGTGATTGACGGATATTCGTTTATCGAGATGCTTGACGGCATACAACTGTTGGAAGGCTCCAAGTCATTCACCAAGAAGGACAGCAAGCACCTGAAAGCATGGTTCGAGAAGTTCCTGAATTGGATGTGGACCAATCCGCAGGCAATGGAAGAAGGGAAAGTCAAAAATAACCACAGTGTAGCATACGATACCCAAATCATCGCCTATGCACTCTATACCGGTAATTTGAAGATAGCCAAGGAAGTTATTAATGCTTTCCCCGAAAAGCGAATTTTCAAGCAAGTGGAGCCCGATGGCAGACAACCGCAGGAACTGAGACGTACGTTGGCCTTACACTATTCGCAATATAATCTCACTCACTTTATCGACATTTTTCAAATGGCAGAGAAAATCGGAATTCAGATAGATAATGCCACCAGTGCTGATGGTCGTAATTTTTACAAAGCGATGGATTTTATAGCCTCATACGTAGGTAAAGCACAATCAGAATGGCCTTATCAGCAAATTAGCGGGTGGGAAGAATGTCAACAGCGAATATGCAAGGATTTGTATCGTTCGTGGTTGTTGAATCCCTCTCGTAAGGATTATCTACGTATCTATAAAGAACGTCATATTATGAATCCGAAAGACCGTTTCAATCTGCTCTATTTGCAACCTACATTGGTCGACAATGCCTATGCTTTCGCTACCGAACAATTACAGTTTGCCATTAAGTGTGCTACCGAGGCCAAAAAAGATGCAAAGAATGCTGCCAAGCGGAAAGTGGAACCACGTACTATTGCAAAAGATGGTTCCCTGTCTATGGTGCATCCACACGATTGGTGTTCTGGGTTCTTTCCCGGGTCTTTGTGGCAAGTGTATGACTATACCAACAACCACATCTGGCGTGAACAAGCCGTTTCGTGGACATGGCCTATCGAAGAAGCCAAATGGCACAAGGGTACTCACGATTTGGGTTTCATGATGTATGACAGTTTCGGCAAAGCATACGAACTGACAGGTGAACGTTCCTATAAAGATGTGGTTATTCAAAGTGCTCGCACATTGATTACTCGCTATAGCCCCAAGGTAAAGTGTATTCGTTCTTGGGATCACAACCGTGACAAGTGGGAATATCCCGTCATCATTGACAACCTGATGAATTTGGAAATGCTGTTTCGAGCCACTCAATTGACAGGTGACTCTATCTTCTGGAAAATCGCTGTAAATCACGCCAACACCACTATGAAGAATCATTTTCGCTCTGACTATTCTTCTTATCATGTTATCGACTACTACCCGGAAACTGGTGAAGTACGCAAGCGTAATACGCATCAGGGTAATTCTGATGATTCTTTCTGGAGTCGCGGACAAGGTTGGGGACTTTACGGATACACTATGTGTTACCGATTTACACAGGATAAGAAATACTTGTCACAGGCTGAACATATTGCTGACTTCTTCATCAACTTACCTAACATGCCGGGTGACGGTGTACCTTACTGGGATATGAAGATGGATAACATTAATCACTGTACTCCAGAAAATGTAAACCCCGATGTGTCGCGCGACGCTTCGGCAGCTGCCCTTATCGCTTCGGGACTGTATGAACTCTGCACGTATGTGTCCTTCGAAAAGGGTAAGCAATATCGGGCTCATGCCGATAAAATCGTAGAAAACCTGACCTTGCATTATCAGGCTCCGCTGAATACATACTATGGTTTCCTGTTGCTTCACTCTACGGGGCATCATCCGGGCAACAATGAGATAGACGTGCCGTTGAACTATGCGGATTACTATTATTTAGAGGCCTTAGCACGGAAAGAAAAATTAGATTTGAACGATTAACTGTCCGTTTATGAAAAGACAACTGACTTGTATGGCAGGTTTCCTGCTACTTCTTCCCCTGCAACTGTTAGCGCTTGTCCCCACTGAGAACAAGCGGCGGTTGTGTGAGGGTTGGGAATTCATTAAGCAGGATATGGGAAGCGTGTGGGAAGTGATGCGTCCCGTCCCCGGTATGGGAAAACCCGAAGCAGTACCTTTGTGGGAATCCGTTACTCTACCTCATTGCTTCAATGAAACAGATGCTGTGGACCCCGATGTAAACTATTATCAAGGGGCAGGTTGGTATCGTACCTGTCTTGATGTGCAGAATCCGTATCAGGATGGACACACATTGTTGGAATTTGAAGGGGCAGGACAAATAACGGAAGTTTATGTCTATACTCGTAAGGTGGCAACACATGTGGGTGGTTATGACGAATGGACAGCCGATATCACCGAAGCCGTAAACGAGTTCCGGCAAAATCCAATCTGTCAAAGCCATTTCGGAGGATGTATTCCCGTTGCCGTGCGTTGCACAAATGCGCGGAATACAGAATTGATACCTTCGGACATGTCGGACTTTAATCTATATGGCGGCTTGTACCGATATGTCAACTTGGTCTATTTGCCGCAAGTGCACATCAAGCGGATTCAGATTGATGCACAAGTGGACGCGAAAGGTAGGTTGGGAACGGCTGATATCTGCATTGAAACCAATGGAACAGCGGAGATAAAGGCAACCATTTTTGCCCCTGATGGAAAAACCTATCCCTTAACACTCATCGGTTCGAAGGCCACCTTTCGGCAGGAAAAGCCCCGGCTTTGGAGCACCGAACAGCCCTGTCTCTATACCTGCCGGGTGGAAATGGTGACACAAGGCGATACGATACGGATATCCGAACGTTTCGGCTTTCGTCATTTTGGATTCAAGGAGTACGGACCCTTTTATTTAAATGGTAAACGACTGTTGCTTCGTGGTACTCATCGCCACGAAGATCATGCCGGTGTGGGAGCTGCACTGACCGAGAAAATGATGCGCAAGGAGATGAAGCAGATAAAAGACATGGGAGCCAACTTTATCCGATTGGGACACTATCAACAGAGTGACCTTATCCTACGTTTGTGCGACGAGCTGGGTATCTTAGTTTGGGAGGAGATTCCTTGGTGTCGGGGCGGTTTGGGAGGAGAGGCTTATCGCAGTCAAGCCAAAAGAATGCTTGCCAACATGATAGACCGTCATCGTAATCACCCCAGTATTATCCTTTGGGGGTTAGGTAATGAGAACGACTGGCCGGGCGATTTCATTGAATTTGACAAGCAGCAAATACGTTCTTTTATGAGCGAACTACATCAGTTGAGTCATGAATTGGACGATTCAAGACTGACCTGTATCCGCCGTTGCGATTTCTGCAAGGACATTGTGGATGTCTATTCACCCAGTATTTGGGCGGGTTGGTACAGTCGTTATTATCGTGATTATCAGGCTATGGAAAAAGTTGAGCAAGAGAGCGTACCCCGATTCTTTCATGCAGAATGGGGAGGCGATAGCCATGCCGGACGCCATACCGAGGACAACCGCTTTTACGAAGTGGAGGCAGGCGACCGTAACGGAGACTGGAGCGAAACATACATTGTCCGTCTCTTTGACTGGCATCTGAAGGAACAAGAAAAGATGCCTTGGCTCACCGGAACAGCATTTTGGACATTCAAGGATTTTTCCACCCCTTTACGCCCGGATAACCCTATACCCTATGTCAATCAAAAAGGTGTAGTGCAACGAGATGGTACTCCTAAGGAGAGCTACTATGTATTTCAAAGTTACTGGTCGGATTCTCCCATGGTGCATATTTACGGACATTCATGGCCGGTAAGGTGGGGAAAAGCAGATGAAACTAAAGAAGTTTGGGTATATTCCAATTGTCTGGAAGTGGAACTTCTTGTAAACGGAATATCGCAAGGCATCCGTCAACGTGATAGTCAAGACTTTCCGGCAGCCGGCCTTCGTTGGAGAGTGTTATTGAAAGAAGGGACTAACCATATACAAGCTATAGCTCATAAAGGAAAAGAAATATGTACTGATGAAATAGTCCAAGAATATCAAACTACCCGATGGGGAAGTCCTGCTCAAATCAGTTTAAGTACCATGGATAGTGAGGGTCAACGCTACCTGTTGGCCGAATTGCTGGATGCGAAGGGGACTCGTTGTTTGGATGGTAATTTGTTTGTTCGTTTTAATAGCACTCATTCAGATGCTTTGGTTATTAATCAAGGAACTGCTACAGGGTCACAGCGTATTCAAATGGCCAACGGCCGAGCCATAGTCCGATTAAATTCAACTTTTGACAAAGCGTTTATAGTTAATGTTTATGCTGAGAAAGAAAATATAGAAGATGCTTTCATTCATATTACTCCCAAGGCTGTATTTTGATATAGCCTCACTTTTTTTATATGTTGTTCCACAAAATAATACAAATCTTTTTGTCCTTTTATGTTTAAAGTATAAATTTGCATGATTTTAACTCGGTTATGATATGCAGATAATGAAATACCTGATTCCTTTCATATTGTTATGCTTTTGTATTCCTGTACATCCGGAAATAACCTATTCTCGGGAGTTGCAGGATATATTCTCCAAGTTGGATGATGTGATTCTCCGGCAGGAAGAATATCGGGATATGAAAGAAGGGCGTATCCAAAGGTTGCGGACACAATTCGCTAATCCTGCCATCATTGAAGAGCGTTTTCATATCAACAAATTGTTCTATGAAGAATATTATGTGTATAATGCGGATTCTGCCATGGCATACGCTGACAAGAACTTGAATATAGCGATTCAACTAAAGAGAAAGGATTGGGAATACATTTGGAAAATAAAAAAGTCATTCTTGCTATCGGCTACAGGCATGTTGAAGGAAGCCGAAGAAGAACTGAAAGACATTCCGGTCAGCGAATTGTCGGGAGATGTATTGACCGATTATTACGGGCAGATGATTTATTTGTTTTCACACTTCGGGCAATATACCGGTAGTCAGAGTGAAGAGGTACAACGAAGTTATTTGGACAAGGAATTGATGTATCGCGATTCGGTCTATTCGGTAATCAAGCCTTCCCACCCCTTGTATTTATGGTATAAGGGATGTTATTTCCAGTATAAGGGTGTGGATGAAATGAAAAAAGTGATTCCCGAACTGGAGCAAGTGCTGGACAAGGCCTCGTTGGATACACGTTATGATGCAATGAATGCCTATATCTTAGGCTCCATTTATCGCGATTTGGGCGATATGGACAATTACATGAAGTATTTGGCTTATTCGTCCATGGCTGATATTGTTTCGTGTAATAAGGATATTGCTTCTTTGGAAGAACTGGGCATATATTTGTTTTCGTTAGGAGATATCAATCGTGCGTATGCATACATAAATTATTGCCTCCAGAATGCACTTTATTATAATAACCGTGTTCGTATCATGGGCATTTCCGGAATCATGGATCAAATTTATGCCGTTTATCAGAAGCGTATGCAGCAGCAAGGAGAACGGCTTCATTTTTATTTGATAATGGTCAGTGTGCTTTCGGTGGTTTTGCTCATTTCCATTATCTATATATATCATAAACTTCGCCAGTTGGCGGTATCCCGTTCCAAACTTCGTGAAATGAATGGCGAACTGAATCGGCATGTCGTTGATTTGTCTGAAACCCAATGTCGGTTGAAGGAGGTTAATGAACAACTTCAATTGCTGAATGTGGAGCTGAAGGATGTGAATGCCAAACTTAGGGAGTCGAATTATGTAAAAGAGGAGTACATCGGTTATGTTTTTTCCATCTGTTCCAATTATATCAATAAGCTGGACGAATATCGGAAGACCATTAATCGCAAGGTGAAGGCCAACCAGATAGAAGATGTAAAGAAGTTGACCGATACTCCTACCATGGCGCATAATGAATTGAAAGAATTTTATCGTAACTTCGATGTCATATTCCTGCATGTTTATCCCGATTTTGTAAGCGACTTCAATTCTTTGCTTCGTCCGGAAGAGCAGATTGTTTTAAAAGAAGGGGAACTGCTCAATACCGATCTTCGCATCTATGCATTGGTGCGTTTGGGCATCAGCGATAGTGTAAAGATAGCCGAATTCCTTCATTGTTCTCCGCAGACGGTATATAACAATCGTTTGAAGATACGCAACAAAGCTCTTATCCCGAAAGAAAACTTTGCTGAAACCGTTCGCTCTTTAGGAAAGATGCAGCAATGATTTATTGTGTTCCTTTGATTAATGGGTAGATTTACTTCTTGTCTGCTCTGAATTTTGTTCATCTTGTTGATAATTAGCCTTTTATCTTTTTGCTCGATTTACTTTTCCTTATTACCCTTTCATGTAAGGCATGATTTATCTCTTTATATTTGCAAAGACGAAAGTCGAAACAAATTTTTATTAATTATAAATGTTCTTATTATGAAAAACAATTCGAAAC
>CAZFDP010000063.1:0-9266 GCA_964518185.1 uncultured Phocaeicola sp.
ACGATGCTCGTGTAGAACCCTTGCTCAAGGCACTCCATGCCATGGATAAGGAAACCGAAATGCTCGGTCTTCGAGCCTTTGTTTGGAACATCGAACAAAGTATTTGATAATAGTCTATAGGAAGATGAGTGAGTGCATTCTATGTTTTTTTATTTGCATAGAAACATAGAATGCATTCACTCATCTTTTTTATACGCTTTTCCCACTATGTAATAGTTAGCTCTAAATTTCTTGGTCGATTGGTAGGATTATCGTATTTTTGCGCAGTGAATATAAATATTAATAGTTATGAAATTTGCCTTATTCGGGAATACATACCAGGCCAAGAAATCGGCCCATGTGGAACGGTTGCTCGGCATTCTGCACCGTTACGATGCCGAGGTGTACATCAGTAGGGAATTTTACCGCTTCCTTACCGAAGACCAACACTTGGACATTGCTGCGGCCGGAACCTTTGAAGACGATGACTTCGAGGCCGATATGGTGCTCAGCATCGGGGGGGACGGTACTTTCCTGAAAGCCGCCAGTCGGGTGGGCAACAGGAACATCCCCATCCTCGGTATCAATACCGGACGCCTCGGCTTCCTGGCCGATGTGTCGCCCGAGGATATGGAAGAAACCTTCGAAGACATCTATCACCATAATTATAAGGTGGAAGACAGGAGCGTGCTGCAAGTGAGCTGCGAAGGAGAACCTCTGAAGGGCTATCCATACGGGCTGAACGAAATAGCCGTGCTGAAACGCGACAGCTCGTCGATGATTGCCATCCATGCCTCCATCAATGGTGCACACCTTACCACTTATCAGGCCGACGGACTGGTGATAGCCACCCCAACAGGGTCTACTGCCTACTCGCTCAGCATCGGAGGGCCGGTCATTGTACCCCATAGCAGCACCATCGCCATCACACCCGTGGCCCCCCATAGCCTGAACATCCGCCCCATTGTGATAAACGATGATTGGGAAATAACCCTCGATGTGGAAAGCCGCAGCCATAACTTCTTGGTGGCCATAGACGGACGGAGCGAAACCTGTAAGGAAGGAAGCCGGCTCACCATAAGAAAGGCACCCTATACCATCAAGGTGGTGAAACGTCACAACCACATCTTCTTTCACACCCTGCGCGACAAGATGATGTGGGGAGCCGATGGCAGAGGATAATTTGGTAATGTCGGATTTTATTTCTATGTTTGTGGAAAATTTGAAACGAAATATGACTAAGTTAAGTGTAAATATCAACAAGATTGCCACCCTGCGTAATGCACGTGGAGGAAATAATCCCGATGTGGTGAAGGTGGCATTGGATTGTGAACGCTTCGGTGCACAAGGCATTACCGTACATCCGCGTCCCGACGAACGTCACATCCGGCAGAGTGATGTATATGCACTCCGTCCTGTACTCTCGACTGAATTCAATATAGAAGGATACCCCGGCAAGGAGTTTATAGACTTGGTGCTGAAGGTGAAGCCGCATCAGGTAACATTGGTGCCCGATGCTCCTGACCAGATTACTTCGAATGCCGGTTGGGATACCAAGACAAACCTGTCGTTCCTAACCGAGCTGATGGATACATTCGGGGGAGCGGGCGTGCGTACTTCCATCTTTGTGGGTACGGACATTGAAATGATAGAATATGCCGCCAAGGCCGGTGCCGACCGTGTGGAACTCTATACCGAACCCTATGCCGCCCTGTATCCGAAGAATCCCGAAGCGGCCATCGCTCCGTTTGTAGAGGCGGCCAAGGCGGTACGAAGCATGGGGATGGGACTGAATGCCGGTCACGACCTCAGTCTGGAAAATCTGAAGTATATGCACGATAACATTCCCTGGATAGACGAAGTGTCCATTGGTCATGCCTTGGTTTGCGATGCCTTGTATTTGGGAATGGAAAAGACCATAGAGGCTTATTTGGATTGTTTGAAGTAATTTTTTGAACACAGAGACACAAAGACACAGAGAATAATTTAGGTTTTAGTATAAAGGCTCTGTGTCTCCGTGACTCTGTGTTCTAATCAAAAACGTTTAAAACAAACTCTAAATATCATGAAAAAAGTATATGTGTTTTTGGCTGAAGGCTTCGAAGAAGTGGAAGCCTTGACTCCGATAGATGTGTTACGTCGTGCCGGTTTGCAGGTAGTAACCGTATCTGTGATGGAAAACCAAGTGGTGGAAGGTGCTCATGGAGTGCCGGTGGTGGCCGATGCCCTGTTTGCTGACATCGACCAGGAAGCTGCCGATATGTTGTTGCTGCCCGGAGGAATGCCCGGAGCCACCAATCTGGATGCGCATGAAGGACTGGGCGCACTGATAATGGCCTATGCCGCAGCCGGAAAACCCTTGGCTGCCATCTGTGCCGCCCCGTTGGTATATGGCAGACGAGGTTTGCTGAATGGTAAGAAAGCAACCTGCTATCCGGGTTTCGAAGGCTATCTGGAAGGAGCCGAATATACGGCTGCACCGGTAGAACAAGACGGTAACTTCATTACCGGCAAGGGACCGGGGGCTGCCATGGACTTTGCTTTTGCCATTGTAGAAAAGTTCTGTGGGGCCGAAAAAGTACAGGAATTGAAGCAAGGCATGATGGTTGGAGCCTGATACATGAAGAAGCATATCATCATAGTGGCCGGTGGAAAGGGTCTTCGTATGGGGGGCGACATTCCCAAACAGTTTCTGTCTATAGGTGGAAAGCCGGTGCTGATGCGCACCCTCGAAGCGTTCCATGCCTACGACCCCACTATGCATTTGATATTGGTGCTCCCCGTAGACCAACAGGCATACTGG
The DNA here is from genome assembly GCA_964518185.1 of uncultured Phocaeicola sp. Classification (GTDB taxonomy): domain Bacteria; phylum Bacteroidota; class Bacteroidia; order Bacteroidales; family Bacteroidaceae; genus Phocaeicola. The sequence continues at coordinate 2,783 of CAZFDP010000063.1, forward strand.
AAGGAATTGTGCCGTACCTATGGCTTTGACCTTCCGCACGAAGTGGCCGATGGGGGCAAGACCCGTTTCCATTCGGTGGCCAACGGATTGGCTCGGGTAGAAGGAAACGGATGGGTGGGAGTGCACGATGGGGTACGCCCGTTTGTCTCGCAGGAAGTGATTGCCCGTTGCTATGAGGAGGTCCGCGAAAAGAAAGCGGTAATCCCGGTGGTCGGTGTGGTGGAGACCATCCGCCATTTGACGGGCAGTGGAAGCGAAACCGTGCCGCGTGACTGTTACAGATTGGTACAGACCCCCCAAGTGTTCGATGTGGAATTGCTCCGTAAAGCCTATTGCCAACCCTATACCGATGCCTTTACCGATGATGCTTCGGTAGTGGAAGCCTTGGGCGAACAGGTGCATCTGGTAGAAGGCAACCGCGAGAATATCAAACTTACCACCCCATCTGACATGAAGATGGCCGAATTTCTATGTTCGAACTGACCCAACGCGACATCAAGTATCTGCAGGGTGTGGGTCCCCAACGGGCTGCCATGCTCAACAAGGAACTGAACATCTGTTCCCTGCACGACTTGTTGTACTATTTCCCCTATAAATATGTGGATCGTAGCCGTCTTTACTACATTCAGGAGATAGACGGAAACATGCCCTATATACAGCTGAGAGGCGAAATCCTCAGCTTTGAAACCATAGGCGAGGGCAGGCAGCGAAGGCTGGTGGCCCATTTCTCCGACGGCACGGGAGTGGTGGATTTAGTCTGGTTCCAGGGCATCAAGTACCTGCTTGGACGCTACAAGGTGCACGAGGAATACATTGTCTTCGGGAAACCAACCGTATTCAACGGACGTGTCAATATAGCCCACCCTGATATAGACCCGGCCGGAGAACTGACCCTCTCGGCCATGGGGCTGCAACCCTATTACTCCACAACCGAAAAGATGAAGCGAGGGGGCTTGAATTCTCATGCCATCGAGAAGCTGATGAAGAATGCCTTTGCACTGTTGAAGGCTCCTCTGACCGAAACACTCAGCGAGAAGGTGGTGAGGGATCATCACTTGATGCCTCTCGATGAGGCTTTGCATAATATACATTTTCCGCAAACCCCCGAACTGTTGCGCAAGGCTCAGTACCGGTTGAAGTTTGAAGAACTGTTTTATGTGCAGCTGAACATCCTGAGGTATACCAAGGACCGCCAGCGGAAGTATCGCGGACTGGTCTTTGAACGGGTGGGAGAAGTGTTCAATACCTTTTATGGACAGAATCTGCCTTTCCAACTTACAGGAGCACAGAAACGTGTAATCAAGGAGATACGTAAGGATATGGGCAGTGGCCGGCAGATGAACCGTCTGTTGCAGGGTGATGTGGGCAGCGGAAAGACATTGGTGGCCCTGATGTCCATGCTCATTGCACTGGACAACGGTTATCAAGCCTGTATGATGGCTCCTACCGAAATCTTGGCCGGCCAGCATTACGAAACTGTGACCCGTCTGCTTTTTGGTATGAACGTCCGGGTGGAACTCCTTACCGGTTCCGTCAAAGGCAAGAAGCGTGAAGAAATCCAGAAAGGACTCCTTACCGGTGACGTGCATATATTAATAGGTACGCATGCGGTACTCGAAGATACCGTGAACTTTGCTTCCCTTGGTATGGTGGTGATTGATGAACAGCATCGTTTCGGAGTAGCCCAGCGTGCCAAACTCTGGAACAAGAACGTGTGCCCGCCACATGTACTGGTCATGACGGCTACCCCCATCCCTCGTACGTTGGCCATGACGCTTTATGGTGATTTGGATGTGTCGGTCATCGATGAATTGCCTCCGGGACGCAAGCCCATACAGACCATCCATCAGTTTGATAACCGTCGTCCTACCCTTTATGCCGGCATCCGAAAGCAGATAACCGAAGGCAGGCAGGTGTACATTGTCTATCCGCTAATCAAGGAAAGCGAGAAGATAGACATCAAGAATTTGGAAGAAGGGTACGGACACATTTGTGCCGAGTTTCCCGAGTGCAAGATAAGTAAGGTGCACGGACAGATGCGTCCTGCCGAGAAAGATGCTGAAATGCAGCGGTTTGTCAATGGCGAAACCCAAATAATGGTAGCTACTACAGTTATAGAGGTGGGTGTGAATGTGCCGAATGCTTCGGTGATGGTCATTGAAAATGCCGAGCGGTTCGGATTGTCGCAATTGCATCAGTTGCGCGGACGGGTAGGTCGTGGAGCCGACCAGTCGTATTGTATCCTTGTGACCAACTACAAGCTTTCTGAAGAAACCCGGAAACGTCTGGAAATTATGGTGCAGACCAATGATGGCTTCGAAATAGCCGAGGCCGACCTGAAGCTGAGGGGGCCGGGCGATTTGGAAGGAACCCAGCAAAGTGGGGTGGCTTTCGACCTGAAGATAGCTGACATAGCCCGTGACGGTCAGTTGTTGCAATATGTGCGCGAGGTGGCTTCGGGTATTGTAGAACAAGACCCTACCGGTGAATTGTCCGAAAACCAGGTGCTGTGGCGCCAGCTCCAGAACTTGCGGAAAACGAATGTCAATTGGGCTGCCATTTCGTGATATGTTGTATAACATATTGTGGGTCTCGTGTAAAATTGCTACCTTTGGGCGTTTTTTAGTAAAGGATCCTTTTAAGTTTTTAAGACAGAATGATATTTAAATACCTGAAAATAGCCCTATTGACCGTTGTATGCTGTCTTTTTGGTACACATAGCCTTTGTGCACAAGACCTTCTGGCCCGTCAGGCACCAATAGACAGAAAGCTGAAAGCAATAGATTCTGTGGCGCTTCTTCGTCAAATCAAGTCCGAAATGGCCGAATATCCGGCTTATGGATTGTATCCGGAATGGAGCAATGCGTATGCCCATACTTATAAGAATGTAACCCTTCCGGATAGTTTCAAGATTGATTTGACTGGTTTTACCATGCCTACAACCCATACCCGAATAACTTCCAAGTTTGGTCCCCGTCGTCGTCGTATGCATTACGGTATCGATGTAAAGGTGTATACAGGTGATACCATCCGTGCCGCTTTTGCCGGTAAGGTACGTGTGGTGAAGAACCAGGGTCGTCGTACCGGTTATGGAAAGTACGTCATTATCCGTCACGATAACGGATTGGAAACCGTATACGGACACTTGTCCAAGCAATTGGTGCACGAAAACCAGTATGTGGAATCTGGTGAAGTGATTGGATTGGGCGGTAATACCGGTCGTTCGTCGGGCTCTCACCTGCATTTCGAAACTCGTTTGTTGGGTCAGGCCATCAATCCGGCATTTATGTTCGACTTCGAGAAGCAGGACATTGTAGCCGATTCGTACACTTATGTCAAGAAAGGTGTACGCAAGAACGGTACTGCAGTGGCCGGTATGGACTACTACAGGGTGCGTAATGGGGATTCCTTGTCGCGCATTTCGAAAAAGACCGGTGTGTCTGTCAAGACCCTTTGTAGGTTGAATGGCATTACTACTAAAACAACACTCCGTATCGGGCAAGTGTTGAAATGTTCCTGATAAAACAATTAAAAAGAATCATAAAAAAGGCGGAAAGTAATCTTTTCCGCCTTTTTCTGTTTCTATAAACGGAAAAATGTGTACCTTTGTTGCCTATTAATAAGAATGATGAAAGATACGAATCAACAATTTGAACATGTGATAGGCATTTGCCGTGATTTGTTTGCCAAGAAACTGCACGATTACGGTGCCGCCTGGCGTATTATGCGCCCTTCTTCCGTGACCGACCAAATCTTTATCAAGGCCAACCGCATCCGCAGTATCGAGATTAAGGGAGTGACTATGGTCGACGAAGGCATCCGTCCGGAGTTTATAGCCATAGTGAATTATGGCATCGTGGGACTGATTCAGTTGGAATTGGGTTATGCCGAGACAGACGACATGACCGAAGAAAAGGCATTGGAGCTTTATGACCGTTATGCCCGGAAGGCTTTGGAACTGATGAAGGCCAAAAACCACGATTACGATGAGGCATGGCGAGGTATGCGCATCAGCTCGTATACCGACTTGATTCTGATGAAGATTTATCGGACCAAGCAGATTGAAGGACATGATGGCGCTACATTGGTTTCGGAAGGTGTTGATGCCAATTATATGGATATGATTAATTATGCCGTATTCGGGCTGATAAAATTGGAATTTGGAGAATAACCAGACATATCGGATAGTGAAGGTGTGGACGAATATCTGCCGTTTCTTGTTGGCTGTCGTATTCATCTTTTCCGGCTTTGTGAAAGCCATCGACCCGCTTGGAACTTTATATAAGTTTCAGGATTATGCCGTGGCTTTAGGGGTGTCGGACTTCTTTTCTGATTCTGTGTTCTACTTGTTTGCGGTCTTGTTGGCCATCATCGAATTCTGTTTGGGTATCTATTTGTTCTTTGGTATCCGTCGTCGTATCGCACCAAGGTTTGTTTTACTGATGATGAGTGTGATGACTCCACTCACTTTCTGGTTGGCTGTGGCGAATCCTATTTCCGATTGTGGATGTTTTGGTGATGCAGTGGTACTGACCAATTGGGAGACATTCTGGAAAAATGTAGTGCTGCTGGTTGCTGCCGTTTCGTTGCTAAAATGGCGCAAGAACATCTTTCCATTGGTTTCCGTTCGTTTCGATTGGCTTATAGCTCTCTATACGTGGGTATATATCATAGGGGTAATCAGTTACTCCATTTGGAATTTGCCGGTGTTCGATTTCCGTCCTTATTACATCGGTGCCCATATCAGGGAAGGAATGGAGATACCGGAAGGCAAGGAACCTACCTCGTACGAAACCCGGTTCATTTTACAGAAAGATGGGGTGGAAAAGGAATTTTCGTTGGAGGAATATCCAGACAGTACCTGGACATTCGTCGATTCTAAAACAGTGGTGAAGAAACGCGGATACGAACCGCCTATACGCGATTTCTCCATGATTCGTCAGGATGATGGTACCGATATTACGGATGAGGTGCTCGACTATGAAGGATATACATTTCTGTTGGTGGCCCACCAATTGGAAACGGCCGATAACAGTTCGGTGGACCTGATTAATGAGCTGTATGATTATTCTTTGGAATACGGATATCCGTTCTATTGCCTTACAGCATCATCGGATATTGAAATCATGAAATGGCAGGATTATGCAGGAGCGGAATACCCTTTTGTAACAATGGATGGCATTACCCTGAAGACCATGATTCGTTCCAATCCGGGAGTCCTGTTATTGAAGCAGGGAACCGTTATAAACAAGTGGAGTACCAATAACATTCCCGATGAATATGAGCTGACCGCTCCTTTGGAGGAATTGTCAATGGGTACCATACAGCAGCAGAATACAAGCGAAAGGGTGATTTGGGTATTGGTTTGGTTTGTAGGTCCCTTGTTCTTGATTTGTATGATTGATGTGTGCTGGGGAAGATATTCCAAACGTAAAATGAATCAACTATCGCAAGAACGAAAATCGGGTAACTGAAAATAGAACTTGCGAAACTTAAAAAATATATTAACCATTTAACAAATAAACAAAATGAGAAAAAACATTGTAGCAGGAAACTGGAAAATGAACAAGACCCTCCAGGAAGGTGTGGCTCTTGCCAAAGAATTGAACGAAGCATTGGCTGCTGACAAGCCCAATTGTGATGTTGTGATTTGTACTCCTTTCATCCACTTGGCTTCGGTAACTCCGATTGTAGACAGTGCTGTGATTGGTGTAGGCGCTGAAAACTGTGCCGACAAGGTATCGGGTGCCTATACAGGTGAAGTTTCTGCCGAAATGGTTGCTTCTACCGGTGCTCAGTATGTTATCTTGGGACACTCTGAACGTCGTTCTTACTATGGTGAAACAGTAGAAATTCTCGAAGAAAAGGTAAAATTGGCTTTAGCCAACAACTTGACTCCGATTTTCTGTATTGGTGAAGTGCTTGAAGAACGTCAGGCTGAAAAGCAGAACGAAGTGGTAGCCGCCCAGTTGGCTTCTGTATTCACTTTGTCTGCTGAAGACTTCTCTAAGATTGTGTTGGCTTACGAACCCGTTTGGGCTATTGGTACAGGTTTGACTGCTACTCCTGAACAGGCACAGGACATTCACGCTTACATCCGTTCACTCATCGCTGAAAAGTATGGTAACGAAGTGGCCGACAACTGTTCTATCCTTTACGGTGGTAGTTGCAAGCCTTCGAATGCCAAGGAACTTTTCGCCAAGCCGGATGTGGATGGTGGCTTGATTGGTGGTGCCGCTTTGAAGGTTGCCGATTTCAAGGGCATTATTGATGCATTCAAGTAATTATTATGCTTTGTTTCTTCTTCTCCAAAAGAGAAGAAGAAACAATTAAATAAACTCAGACAATGAGATACATTCTATTCATATGCTTTGCTGTGGCCGGTCTGTCGGTTTCTGCTCAGCAAAACATTGTAGACGAACTGCAGAAGAATAAAGTGGGGCAGGGTAAAGTCACTATTCATCAAGACCCCAAAATTGATGCT
>CAZFDP010000064.1:0-9263 GCA_964518185.1 uncultured Phocaeicola sp.
TTTCATTCATGATACCCGATTGGCGTACAATGGCACTACCCACTTCGTAAGCATCCTTTTCCTGAGCATCGCGGATAAAGCCGTCTATCAGTTCCCTGAATCCCTGCAACTTGGCATGAGTCCCTTTATTGATGTTCAGCCCATAAGCCAAAGGCTCTTGCAACACCTTCCACAAACTGACATTGTGCTCGTTGGCTGCCCCTAAAATCTTATTAAGGGTGGTATCCCCTATCCCACGAGCCGGATAATTCAGTACGCGCTTGAAGGCTTCCTCATCGTGCGGATTCACAGCCAAGCGGAAATACGAAATCACATCCTTAATCTCCTTGCGTTGATAGAACGACAAGCCCCCATATATTTTATAAGGTAAAGTACGCTTGCGCAAGGCTTCTTCGAAGATACGGCTTTGGGCATTGGTGCGATAAAGCACGGCAAAGTCGCTATAGGCATACCCTCCGCGAAGATGCAGCTGACTGATTTTATTGGCCACAATATCGCCTTCCTCTACATCGCTATAAGCATTGAACACCCCAATGGGTTCGCCCTTTGCCTTTTGCGAGAAAACTTCCTTGTGTATCTGTTCGCTATTCTTGGCAATAAGGCTATTGGCTGCACATACAATGGTTTGCGTAGAACGGTAATTCTGTTCAAGTTTGAATAATTTCGCTCCCCGATAGATTTGAGTGAACTTCAGGATATTGTCGATGTTCGCCCCACGGAAAGAATAGATGCTTTGTGCATCATCGCCCACCACACATACGCGCTGGCGCTCCTGAGTAAGCTGAAGTACAATGCTATGCTGGGCAAAATTCGTATCCTGATACTCATCCACCAGTACATATTGAAATTGAGACACGTATTTGTTGCGGATGGCAGGATAATCCTTGAACAAGATATAGGTATACACCAACAAGTCATCGAAATCCATGGCATCACTCTGCCGGCATCGCTCCCAATAACGACGATAGATGTCGCATGTGGCAGGCACCTTGGCATCTACATCACTTCGATAGATGTCACCGTCTGAAGCATAGGCATCAGGAAGAATCAGACGGTTCTTGGCATTGCTGATGCGCGATTGAATCATACCCGGCTTGTACACCTTATCGTCCAACTGCATTTCCTTGACAATGGATTTTATCAAACTTTTGGAATCCGAAGAATCATAGATGGTAAAATTGGATGTAAAGCCGATGGCTTGCGACTCGATGCGCAAGATGCGCGAGAAGATGGAATGGAAAGTACCCATCCACAGATAGCGTGCCCGCTCGCCCACTTGCCGGGCGATACGTTCCTTCATCTCGCGTGCAGCCTTGTTGGTAAAAGTCAATGCTAAGATACCCCAGGGGTCATACCCTTGCTCCAACAGATAAGCTATCTTATAAGTAAGCACACGAGTTTTCCCCGATCCTGCCCCGGCAATTACCAAGGAAGGTCCGTCATTATAAAGCACAGCAGCCCGTTGGCCTTCGTTCAATTCATCCAAATATTTGTCATTCATGTTTATCTTCCTGATTTTCCAATTTGCAAAGATAAATAAAGTTTGATTCACTCTGAACTTTTAGGCCTGCAATAATGTTACATTGGCAATAGATTTCGATTCTTATTTTCTTCATCGTATATATAGTTGTTTCAAAAGAAGGTGAATATGTTTAATGACATATTCCCTTCTTTTTGTTTTGTTCTTCACTCACCTTTCACTATCTTTGTATTTGTATTTAGTTTAGAAGCCATGAAACTAATCCTGATCACCCCTCCCCATTATTTTGTAGAGGAGGATAAAATCATTACCGCCCTTTTCGAGGAAGGGCTGGATATTCTGCATCTGCGGAAGCCGGAAACATCTCCCATGTATGCCGAGCGCCTATTGACACTGATTCCGAAACAATACCATAAGCGGATAGTGGTGCACGACCATTTCTATCTGAAAGAGGAATTCAACCTGAAAGGCATCCACCTGAGCCATCGTAATCCCGACATCCCCGCTCATTACAAAGGGCATGTAAGCCGTTCGTGCCATTCCTTTGAAGAAGTGCAGGAAGCCAAGCGGCTATGCGACTATGTATTCCTGAGTCCGGTATTCGACAGCATCTCCAAGCTCAACTACAATTCCAACTACAGCAACAAGGAACTGAAACAAGCCAACAAGGCTGGTATTATCGACAAGAAAGTCATTGCATTAGGAGGCATCGACACCGATAATATAGCCGAGGTAAAGCGTATCGGTTTTGGTGGAGCAGCCATCCTTGGAGCCTTGTGGAATAAATTCGATTTGCGCAATACTCATGACTTTCAAGACCTGATAGAGCATTTCAAGAAACTGAAAAAGCAGGCCGATTAATTTTTTATTCTAATTATAATACTTACATTTGCAAAGTAATTAAAAATATAGCGTTTTATCTAACCAAATAAAAATGAGCAGTACATCTCCTTTTAAAGTATTCTCGGGTACAAATTCGAGATACCTTGCAGAAAAAATTTGCAAGAGCCTTGATTGCCAATTGGGAAACATGAACATCACCCATTTTGCCGATGGCGAGTTTGCCGTTTCCTTCGAAGAATCCATCCGCGGTTCGCATGTATTTCTGGTACAATCCACTTTCCCCAACTCAGACAACTTGATGGAGTTGCTGCTGATGATTGACGCTGCCAAGCGCGCATCGGCCAAGAGTATCATTGCCGTTATACCTTACTTCGGTTGGGCACGTCAGGACAGAAAAGACAAGCCACGCGTATCCATTGGCGCCAAACTTGTAGCTGATTTGTTGAGTGTAGCCGGAATCGACCGTCTGATTACCATGGACTTGCATGCCGACCAGATTCAAGGTTTCTTCGACATCCCGGTAGACCACCTCTATGCTTCGGGCATCTTTGCACCTTATATCCAATCGTTGAACTTGGAAAACTTGGTGATTGCCACTCCCGACGTGGGCGGCTCCAAGCGTGCCAGCACATATTCCAAATACTTGGATGTTCCCTTGGTACTTTGCAACAAGACCCGCGAAAGAGCCAATGTAGTGGCTTCCATCCAGATTATCGGTGATGTAAAGGACAAGGACGTAATTATTATTGACGATATGGTAGACACTGCCGGCACCATTACCAAGGCAGCCGATGTTATGAAGGAAGCCGGTGCCCGTTCGGTTCGTGCCATCGCTTCGCATTGCGTAATGTCGGGTCCTGCTTCAGATCGTGTACAGAACTCACAACTGGAAGAAATTGTATTTACCGACAGTATTCCTTACTCCAACCGTTGTGCCAAGGTTAAGCAGTTGAGCATAGCCGACATGTTTGCCGAAGCCATTATCCGAGTGATGAATAACCAATCCATTTCCGACCAATACATTATTTAATAATAGAGGAGATAAAAAAGAAAGTGGATGTGTCGAAATACACATCCACTTTCTTTTTATTCCAACTTTGTCATCCTGAACGTAGTGAAGAATCTGATAACACCTGATTTATGTAAACAGATTCTTCACTACGTTCAGAATGACACCTCGATAAAAACTCTTTTATCTCTTTACACGTCTTTTCTTCCGATAATGCGTGCGCTGGTGCATCCGGCGATATTTGTTCACCTTGCTCACCACAAACCATACAAACAAGCCACCGAACACCGCAAAGATTATCAGTACAATGCCCGTATTCAGATTGTCACCCTTTACACGGCTCCACATTTCAAGTACCTTTTCCAAATCTTCCTTATTGCTGAAGTCGCGGATAACGGCACAACGTTCTATCACCTTCTTGTCGGGATATTGTACAGGGTCCACTTGTACGCTATCGGCTTCGGGGCCAAAGAAATAGCTCAAATCCGAGTAGTTTTCAAGTGTGGTGTCTATCTTGGCTTCGAGTATTTCGGGAGTAGCCACCGCACTTACATAACCAATGGCATCCATGTTGCGAAGGGCAATGTCGGGACGACACATGTAGTTAATGAAATAGCTGGCTGCCTTCACATTGCGGGCATACTTGGGAATTACCCAACCATCGAACCACACGTTGCTTCCTTCCACCGGCACAACATAATCCAGTGTCACATCCACATCGGCAGCTTCTTCGATGGCCCATACAGCATCTCCACTCCAAGTAAAGTTGAGCCACACCTTTCCTTTGGTCATCATTTCCTTACCAAAGTCGGCTTCCCAACCGGCAATGTTTGGTTTCATCTTCTTCAGGTATTCCTCGGCTGTAGCAACGGCTTCCAAAGAATTGTCGTTCATCAGTTGCTCTACAGTCACTTCTCCTTCTGCCAGCCGTTCGGCATTGGCATAGATAATGGCCAATCCGTAACAGTCGCGATAAGAATCCTTCATCAAAATCTTGTTGTTGAACTTGGGATTCCAAAGGCTTTTGCAAGTCAAGGCCTCGTCTTCGGTCACCAAATCGGTGTTATAAAGCACCCCTGCCGTACCCCACATATAAGCCACGGCATAGTCGGTCACCTTCCGTTCATCGAAACTCATTTTGTTCAGTTCATCCTGAATATAAGGTGCCAACAACGGGATATAGTCGGGCGTATCACCAAAATCACGGCTGATGGGTTGCAGAATGTTCTTCTTCATCATACGCTCGATGATGTATTCCGATGGACACACCACATCAAAATCCTCGTGCCCGCGCTCAATCTTGGTCAACATGATTTCGTTGATATCGAACACTTGATAGATAATTTCAATGTCCTCTCCCGTCTGTTCCTTATACCATTCAGGGAACTCGGCCAGTACATCTTCGTCAATGTAGTCGGCCCAGTTATAAATCTTCAGGATGCGGCTCCGCTCTTCCTGCGAGCGTTGGCAGGCTCCCAAGGTCAAAAGGGCTGCTGCCAATAAAAGTATGTATTTTATTTTTCTCATTCCTTTTTCTGCTTTTCGGCACGTTTGTTAATGACAATCAACAATACTAACACGGTTACGAAGATAATGGTTGACAACGGACGAAGTTCGGGAGTAAGCCCTCCCTTACGCGCATCGGCATAAATATAGGTGGAGAGAGTCTCCAATCCTTCGTTACCAATGGTGAATATGGTCACCGCAAAATCGTCGATAGAGAGGGTGAATGCCAAAATGAATCCGCTGATCATACCCGGAAGGATTTCCGGAAGAATCACCTTGCGGAGTGCCTGGAAAGGTGTAGCACCCAAGTCGAGGGCCGCTTCGTAAATATTGGGATTCATCTTTTTGAGCCGGGGCATCACACTGAGCACCACATAAGGGGTACAGAAAGCAATGTGGGCCAGCACCACGGTAGTAAAGCCTTGCGATACTCCAAAACTCACGAACAACAAAAATAACGACACCCCTGTAATGATATCGGGGTTCATGATGGGAATGTTATTCGTAAAGTTCATCACCGCACGTCCGCGACTCTTCATATTGTGGATACCAATAGCTGCAATGCTTCCCAATGCCGTAGAGACAGTGGCTGCTATCAAGGCAATGACAAACGTATTGATAATGGCACTTATCAACGAGTGGTGCATTCCTCCCGAAAAGAGCGAACTGTAAAGCTTGAACGAAAAGCCCGTCCAGTTGCCTAACACCTTTGCCTCGGTGAAGGAGAAAATCATGATAATGAGGATAGGCGAATAGAGCAACGCCAACAAAAACCACAAATAACCTTTTGCTAAAATCTTGTTCATCATATCACACCTCCACTTTCATTTTGGGCATTGTCCTCCTCATTGGTAAAGAGCGACATAATGCCGATGAGCAACAACATAATGAGCGACAGGGCAGCACCGTAGTTCCACATGCCGTTATAGATATTTTCCTGCACGGTGGTACCAAACAGCTTGATATTGTTCATGGTAAGCAATTCGGCTATGGCGAAGGTAGACACCGTAGGCATGAACACCATCACAATGCCGCTCACAATACCGGGCATAGAAAGCGGAAGAACCACCTTACTGAACACCTTTACAGGGTTTGCGCCCAAGTCTTGTGCAGCCTCTATCAGGTTAGGGTCCATCTTCTGAAGGGTATTGTAGATGGGGTAAATCATAAACGGCAGGAAGTTATACACCATACCGAATACCAATGCCCCCTCGCCCAACGGAAGTTGAAGGAAGTCAAACAAGGCTACGGTAGCCAATGTACGAATCAGGATGTTCACCCACATGGGCAGAATAAAGAGCACCACCATGGTCTTGGAGGTATTGAACTGCTTCTGACTCAAAATATAGGCAGCCGGATAGCCTAACAACAAACATACTACAGTGGTAATCACCGCTATACCGATGGAGTAGATAAAGGTATTCATGGCCTCGGGGTGCATCATGAACTTGCTGAAGTTACCTAACGTAAAGGCGCCTTCCTCATCGGTAAAGGCATAGAAGAAAATAAGCAGCAACGGCACTACGACAAATACCAGCAGGAAGATGGCGTATGGCAACGACCAGTTTCTACGCCGCATAAAGAAACGTGATAATTTATTCAGCATCTTTCTCACAACTTATTTAAACGGATATATTCGGGCGCAATGGATATACCCACACGGTCACCGTCATCCCATACATCATTTGTATCTACAAACACGTCTTCGTCCCAATCCGAACGTACAGTAAGGTGGTAATGATTACCTTTATATAATATAAAGTTCACATCGCCGGTCAGCATACCGTCTTCTTCGTTGTCTTGCAGCACCACCTTGTCGAAGTCCACTTCCACCTGCACATTGGCACCGGGGTCTATATCGGCCACGGGTAGACATTCAAATTCGCATCCCAAGAATTCCACATGCTTTTCGTCCACCATGCGTCCTTCGAAGGTATTGCAGGTGCGTTCCTTCTTCATTACATGAATGTCGAACGGCTTCACCAGCAAGCCCACTTCGCGTCCGGCTTCAAAGCAATGGTAATCCTGCACCATCAGTTCGTAGCCTTCCTGCGTCTGCACCAACATTTCGTAATGCACTCCCTTGAAGATGCAGCTGGTTACGGTACCTGTAAGCTGTGCGGCATCCGAGGGGTCGAAGATGTAGATGTCTTCGGGACGGATAACGATGTCTACAGGCGCATTTTCGCCGAATCCCTCGTCCACACACTCAAACTCATGTCCGGCAAAGTGCACCGACTTGTCCTTTATCATGACGGCGTTCAGAATATTGCTTTCGCCAATAAAGTCGGCCACAAACGAATTGATAGGTTCATTGTAGATGTCTATGGGTGTACCTATCTGCTGAATCTTTCCCTCGCTCATCACCACGATAGTGTCGCTCAGTGTCAAGGCTTCTTCCTGGTCGTGGGTTACGTAGACGAATGTCACACCCAATGACTTATGCAGCTCCTTCAGTTCCATCTGCATGTCCTTACGCATCTTCAGGTCGAGGGCTGCCAGGGGTTCGTCCAACAAAAGCACTTCGGGGTTGTTCACTATGGCTCGGGCAATGGCCACACGCTGCTGCTGTCCGCCCGAGAGCGAATCCACATCACGATATTCGTAATCCGTCATGCCCACCATCTTGAGTGCTCCCTTCACCTTCTTTTCGATGATGGGTGCGGGCAACTTCTTCAGCTTGAGGCCGAAGGCAATGTTGTCGTACACATTCAGGTGCGGAAACAAGGCGTACTTCTGGAATACGGTATTCACAGGGCGTTGGTGCGGAGGTGTCTGGGTAATTTCCTGTCCGGCAATGCGGATTTCACCTTCCGAAGCCGTTTGGAATCCGGCTATCAAACGCAAAAGGGTGGTCTTTCCGCATCCCGAAGGTCCCAGGATGGTTACGAACTCCCCTTTTTTCACTTTCAAGTTGATGTTGTCCAAAGCCACTTTCTCGCCGAAGTACTTGGAAACATTCTGAACCTCAATGATATAATTCGTCTCTTTCATCTCAATTAGATTATTGAAAGGGCAAAGATAGAAAATTTATTAATATTTTAGTATGTTTTCAATAAAATATATGACATTTGGCAAGAAATTTCAAAATATGCCGTATCTTTGCCCCAAATATCATAATAATAAAAGACAAATGAAAAAATTAGCATTTCTTTTCGTAGCAGGAGGCTTGGCCCTTACTGCTTGTAACAACGAGCCTGCCTATAAAATCGCAGGTACGGTAGAAGGTATTGCCGATGGCGAAACCGTGTATCTTCAGGACGTGAAGGGCAGAAACATGGAAAAACTGGATTCTGCGGTAGTAACCAATGGAACTTTCAGTTTTAGCGGTCGTCAGGACACTGCCAAGTATTGTTATATCAACCATCCCGCAAGTGAAATATGGATTGACTTGTTCCTCGAAAATGGTAATATCAATGCTGTTTTGGCCGATGAAGGAAAGGCTGTGGGAACTCCCACCAATGAAATATACCAAGCGTATAAAAACGATTTCTCTGCCAAGCAAAAAGAAATTGGCGAAATGTATCAAAAATTCCGCACTGACAGTACTTTGACCGATGTACAGCGCCAAGAAATCATGGCTCAGATAGAAGCTAAAGACGCAGAAGGAATAAATATGGTTTATAATACCATTGTAGAAAATATCTCCAACCCCGTAGGTATCATGCTGCTGCCCAACTATGCACCGGCTTTCGAATTCGAAAAGCAGGAAGCACTGGTTGAGTTGATTCCTGAATCAGCCAAGAGCAACGAACGCATCGCACGTTTTATCAGCAATGTGCAAATGGCCAAGAAAACAGCCGTTGGCCAGAAGTATATCGACTTCACCAGCAAAGACCCTAACGGCAAGGAAGTGAAGCTCTCCGATTTCATCAGCAAGAACAAATACACCTTAGTTGATTTCTGGGCAAGCTGGTGCGGTCCTTGTAAAAGAGAAATGCCTAATGTAATAGCTGCATACAAGGAATTCAGCAAGAAGGGATTCGGCATTGTAGGTGTATCGCTCGACAGTAAAGAAGCCGACTGGAAGGAAGCCATCAAGACTTGGGGCATGACATGGCCCATGATGTCCGACCTCAAGGGTTGGGATTGCGAAGGTGCAGCAATTTATGCAGTACGCTCTATCCCTGCCACCGTATTGATTGATCAGGAAGGCACCATCATCGCTCGTAACCTCCGTGGCGATGCCATCAAGGAAAAGCTCAGCGAACTGTTGAAGTAATCCTCCCCTTCCCTATTATAATTAAAGTGGATGTGTCGAAATACACATCCACTTTTGTTTTACTATCCTTATTCTACATCCCCATGCAGCTGGTTACTCCGAAGGTGGTTGCTATGGCGGTTAAAATAGTGATTACTACTTGGAGGATTTTTCCCCAGATGTTTTTGTTTGTTTCCATAATCTTTTTTAGTTGATAGTTGATA
>CAZFDP010000065.1:0-9245 GCA_964518185.1 uncultured Phocaeicola sp.
AGTATGACAGAACGTGAAGGATGTCCTTCTTTCGTATTCTACGAAGGCCCTCCTTCTGCAAACGGTATGCCGGGTATCCACCACGTAATGGCTCGTACCATCAAAGATACATTCTGCCGTTATAAAACCATGAAAGGCTTCCAAGTGAAGCGTAAAGCAGGTTGGGATACACACGGACTTCCCGTAGAACTTGGTGTAGAAAAGGCACTTGGTATTACTAAAGAAGATATCGGAAAAAGCATTTCGGTAGCTGAATATAACGCAGCTTGTCGTAAGGATGTAATGAAGTTTACCAAAGAATGGACCGACCTTACTCATAAAATGGGTTATTGGGTGGATTTGGACGATCCGTACATTACATATGATAATCGTTACATCGAGACACTTTGGTGGCTCCTGAAACAGCTCTACAACAAGGGATTGCTCTATAAGGGATATACCATCCAACCGTATTCTCCCGCAGCAGGTACCGGTCTCAGCTCGCACGAACTGAATCAGCCGGGTTGCTACCGCGACGTGAAGGACACTACTTGTGTGGGGCAGTTCAAAATGAAGAACCCGAAGCCGGAAATGGCAGAGTGGGGTACTCCATACTTCATTGCTTGGACAACTACTCCTTGGACATTGCCTTCGAACACTGCACTCTGTGTGGGTCCGAAGATTGACTATGTAGCTGTTCAGACATACAATAGCTACTCAGGTGAAAAGATGACCGTGGTATTGGCCAAGGCTCTCTTGAACATGCACTTCAACCCGAAAGCCGCTGAACTTGCCCTCGAAGACTACAAGCCGGGCGACAAGCTCGTTCCGTTCAAGATTGTAGGTGAGTACAAGGGTACTGACCTCGTAGGTATGGAATATGAACAACTCCTTCCGTGGGTGAAGCCGGTAAGTGTAGATGAAAACGGCAATTGGGCAGATGCATCGGACAAGGCTTTCCGCGTGATTCCGGGTGACTATGTAACGACCGAAGACGGTACAGGTATCGTACACATTGCTCCGACATTCGGTGCGGACGATGCCTTTGTAGCAAAAGCAGCCGGTATCCCGTCATTGTTCATGATCAACAAGAAGGGCGAAACTCGTCCGATGGTTGATTTGACCGGTAAGTTCTACCTGATGGAAGAACTCGATGAAACATTCCTGAACACTTGCGTGAACAAGGAACTCTATAAGGATTATGAAGGCCGTTGGGTGAAGAACGCATACGATCCTCAGTTTACCGTAGATGGCAAGTACGACGAAAAGGCTGCTCAACAGGCTGAATCGCTCGACGTATTCATCTGCATTAACATGAAGGGCGAGAACAAGACGTTCAAGATTGAAAAGCATGTGCACAACTATCCGCACTGTTGGCGTACCGACAAGCCGGTGTTGTACTATCCGCTCGATAGTTGGTTCATCCGATCTACCGCTGCCAAGGAACGCATGATGGAACTGAACAAGACCATCAACTGGAAGCCGGAATCGACCGGTACAGGCCGTTTCGGCAAGTGGCTCGAAAACCTGAACGACTGGAACCTGAGCCGTTCGCGCTATTGGGGTACTCCGCTTCCTATCTGGCGTAGCGAAGAAGGCGAAGAACTCTGCATCGGCTCGGTAGAAGAACTCTACAACGAAATCGAAAAGGCAATTGAAGCCGGTTTCATGACCAGGAATCCGTACAAGGAAATGGGCTTCGAACCGGGTATATATAATAAGGAGAACTACGACAAGATTGACCTCCACCGTCCGTATGTGGACGACATCACACTGGTATCTGCATCCGGCAAGCCGATGAAGCGCGAACTCGACCTCATCGACGTATGGTTCGACTCGGGTGCCATGCCTTACGCTCAGCTCCATTATCCGTTCGAAAACAAGGAAATCGTGGACAACCGTTCGTACTATCCGGCCGACTTCATCGCCGAAGGTGTCGATCAGACTCGTGGTTGGTTCTTTACCCTCCATGCGATTGCTACCATGGTATTCGATAGCATCTCTTACAAGAATGTAATTTCGAATGGCCTCGTGCTTGACAAGAACGGCAACAAGATGTCGAAGCGTCTGGGCAATGCCGTAGATCCGTTCGGTGCCATCGAACAATACGGCTCCGACCCGTTGCGTTGGTACATGATTACCAATGCATCACCATGGGACAACTTGAAGTTCGACGTGGAAGGGGTAATGGAAGTAACCCGTAAGTTCTTCGGTACATTGCATAACACATACAAGTTCTTCGCTCCGTATGCAAATCTCGACGGATTTACCTATTCCGAAGCTGAAGTACCTGTAGCTGAGCGTCCGGAAATCGATCGTTGGATTCTTTCAGAACTCAACTCATTGATCAAGGAAGTGGATGCTTGCTATGCCGACTATGAACCGACCAAGGCAGGCCGTCTCATCAACGACTTCGTGAACGACAACCTTTCCAACTGGTACGTTCGTCTTTGCCGTAAGCGTTTCTGGGGTACAGGTTACTCTCAGGACAAGCTGGCTGCTTATCAGACACTCTATATCTGCCTCGAAACCGTGGCGAAGTTGATGGCTCCGATTTCACCGTTCTATGCCGACCAGATGTACATGAACTTGGTGTCAGCTACCGGACGCGACAACGTGGTATCCGTACACCTCGCCAAGTTCCCGGTATGCGACGAAAGCATCATCGACAAGGAACTCGAAAGCCGTATGCAGATGGCTCAGAAGGTATCGTCCATGGGCTTGGCACTCCGTAAGAAGATCAACATCATCGTGAAGCAACCGCTCCAGAAGTTGATGATTCCGGTAGATGCCGTGACCAAGGAACGTCTCGAAGCCGTGAAATCGCTCATCATGAACGAAGTGAACATCAAGGAAATCGACTTCGTGGAAGGTGCATCGGATATCCTCGTGAAGAAGGTGAAGTGTAACTTCAAGATCATGGGTAAGAAGTTCGGTCCGTTGATGAAGCAAGTAGCTGCCGCCGTGTCAACCCTCGACCAAGCTCAAATCAGCGAACTCGAAGCCAACGGTAAGCTCACCCTCGACCTGAACGGTACACCGGCTGAAATTGAAGCTGGCGAAGTGGAAATCTTCAGCGAAGACATTCCGGGATGGGTAGTGGCCAACGAAGGTACATTGACCGTAGCTCTTGACACCGTAGTGACCGATGAACTTCGTCGTGAAGGTATCGCCCGCGAACTGGTAAGCAAGATTCAGAACATCCGTAAGAGCAGCGGTTTCGAAATAACTGACAAGATTAAAGTGATTATTTCAAAAAATGAATATACGGATGATGCTATCAACGAATATAATACGTATATTTGTAACCAGGTATTGGCAAACTCTCTTCAGTTGGCCGACCAAATGGAAGGAACCGAATTGGTATTTGATGAATTCACTCTATGTATAAATGTAGTAAAAGAATAATTAACCTTTAAAATACAAGTGTTATGGCTGAAAAGACAAGATACTCTGATGCGGAATTAGAAGAATTTCGAGCCATCATCATGGAAAAACTCGAATTGGCACAACGTGATTATGATAGATTAAAAAATACTATCATGAATAAAGATGGGAATGATGTGGATGATACATCGCCAACTTATAAGATTTTAGAAGAAGGAGCAAACACTCTTTCTAAAGAAGAAACAACCCGTTTGGCTGCACGCCAACAGAAGTTTATTCAAAATCTTCAGGCGGCTTTGATTCGTATCGAAAACAAAACTTATGGTATTTGTCGTGAAACAGGAAAGTTAATTCCTGCAGGTCGACTTCGTGCAGTGCCTCATGCTACGTTGAGCATTGAAGCAAAACAAGGAGGAAGCAAATAATAATGAATGTATAGTCATTCTGAAAAAGGTAGGAATAAATTTATCTTGCTTTGTTCAGAATGACTATTTTTACAAGAACTGAATTAATGAAGAATATATTCACTAAAGGACAACTCTCGATTCTTATAATATTTGCGGTACTTGTCATCGACCAAATTATTAAAATATGGGTGAAAACTTCTATGTTTTTGCATGAAAGTATCCGTATAACCGATTGGTTCTTTATTTATTTTACCGAGAATAATGGGATGGCCTTTGGTATGGAAATCATTGGCAAATTGTTTTTGACTTCCTTTCGTATAGTAGCTGTGATGCTGATTATCTGGTATTTGATTAAGATTGTGAAACAGAATCTGAAAACCGGATACATTGTTTGTATTTCTTTAATTCTTGCAGGTGCTATAGGAAATATTATTGATTGTGTATTTTATGGGGTATTATTCAGCGAGAGTACACATAGTTCCGTCGCTACCTTAGTTCCTATAGGTGAGGGTTACTCTGAATGGTTTTATGGAAAGGTGGTGGATATGTTCTATTTCCCTATTATTGATACTCATTGGCCGGAATGGATGCCTATTGTGGGTGGTGAACACTTTGTCTTTTTCAGTCCTATCTTTAATTTTGCCGATGCTGCCATTAGTTGTGGTATTATAGCCTTGATTTTGTTTTATAGTAAATATCTGAATAATAATATGTGTCATTCAGAAAAAAATAATCAAACAAATGCGGAAAAGTAATTGGATGTTAGGCTTGCTGGGGTGTTGCATGCTGGTAAGTTGTGGTAGGCAGATTCCCGGTGATATTATACAACCTGATCATATGGAAGATATATTGTATGATTATCATCTTTCAGTGAGTATGTCCAATAATCTGAAATCGGATGAATACTACAAGCGAAAGGCTTATCAGGATTATGTCTTTCAGAAGCATCAGATAACGGAAGCGGAATTTGATTCGTCTATGGTATGGTATACTCGTCACACAAGTGAACTTTCTACTATTTATTCTAAATTGAGCGAGCGCTTAAAAAAGGACAAACAACGCATTGATATGTTTTTGAGTGCGAGAGAAGAAGACGGTTATGTTTCTATGTCGGGAGATACCGTTGATATTTGGCCTTATAGAAGATTATATTGGTTGATGGATAACCCTTTAAATAATCAATTTGTATTTGAAATAGATCCGGACACTACATATTATCCAAAAGATGCTTTCTTGTGGAAAGCCAATTATACCTTTTTGGCGGAAGGAAAAGTTACAATGGCGCTTAATGTGATATATGAGAATGACTCAGTTATAGGCCAAAGTAAAGAGATAGCACATACGGGTTTGGATAGTATTTATTTATATACAGATTCTGCTTATCAAATTAAAAAGATTAATGGGTTTATCTATTTGTTTGGTGACTCTGTCCGTAAACCTAATGTCATTATTAATGAAGTCTCGTTAACCAAGTATCATAATTTGACTGATTCAATAAGTGAAGTGAAAGATAGTTTGGATGTTGCACCTCAGGTAAAGACAGAAACATTGAAGCCTACTGAAAAAGTAAAGGGGGTGAATAAACAAACTCCAATAAAATTGCAGAGAGAGTTACCCAATGGATGAAGTGAAAAAGTTTGCTTGTCATCGGATTTACCAATCGGCAGATTCATATCAAGGACAGTCTGTGGTCTCCATTAATACAAAAGGAGAAGTTGTATCTTTTTCTTTGTTGGATTCAGAAGCCTGTCATACGGAATGGATAGGAGGGGTAGTTCTTCTTTCAAATAAGAGTGAACTATATATAGAGAAAGATTTTTCATTGTTGCTATCCATAGCTTTCCCAATAGAAGATAAATATCCTCTTTATGCGTGGCATTTATCTCCTTTTGACTTTGAGAACGAAACTCTTCTACCCCAAAGTGTTTTAAGAAAATTACATTGACCTTCTTCTAAACTCAGCACATACTACGGCTGTAGCTATAGCTACGTTTAGAGATTCTGATGTTTCCCTTGTAGGTGGATAACTCGGTATATATAAACGTTTGTTTATGAGTTGTGCTACTTCTTTGCTTACTCCATTTCCTTCATTTCCCATCACAATCAGTCCGTTGTTGGATAATGTTTCTCCATAAATATTGTTTCCATCAAGGAAAGTGCCATATATGGGAATATTGCTCATAGAAGTAATGAGGGAACTAAGATTACAATAATGTAATTTTACTCGTGCCAATGCTCCCATGGTTGCTTGTACTACTTTAGGATTATAAACGTCTACTGTTCCTTGTGAGCAGAAAATATGCTCAATGCCAAACCAATCTGCCAATCGAATGATAGTTCCTAAATTACCAGGGTCTTGTACATCATCTAAAGCTAAACATAGAGAATGGGTTACGATGTCAGCTGAAATATCGTAATGTGGTTGTTCAAATACAGCTAAAACATCCTGCGGTGTTTTTAATAGACTAGCACGTGATAATTCGTCGATGGTAACTTCTATTATTTCATCGGCTTTTATAGATGGATTCTTTTCTAACCAAGAAGGGAGTGCTACTAGTAACCGGCAATGGAAATATCCTATCAAATCACCTACTAATTTATGTCCTTCGGCTACAAAAACACCTTCTTCTTTTCGAATTTTCTTCAGTTCCAAAGAATGGATATATTTAATTTTATTCTTGCTAAGCATTATTTTATCAAAAAAGCAATTATTATCGGCAAAACTAAAAATATATTTTTGATTTATCACTATATTTGTAGAAAAATTGCAGACCTAAAAGGTATGATGAAGAGTTTACGACTTTATATATATTCTCTATTGATAGCTCTGATGTGTTCTTGCTCTGTCAATAAATTTATCCCTGAAGGTAAGTATTTATTGGATGAGGTGAACATTGTATCCGATACCAAAGAAGTTGTTCCTTCGCAGTTCAATTCATATATTCGGCAGAATCCTAATGCCAAATGGTTTAATTTGGTAAAAGTTCCGATGCATGTATATTGTATGTCGGGGAAAGACTCCACTAAAAAAATCAATCACTTTTTCCGGAATATAGGGGATGCCCCGGAAATTTTCGATGAAGATATAGCAATGAAGTCTCAGCAGGAAATTGAAAAGGCTGTCCGAAATATGGGATATATGCAAGCCAAAGTTCACATGGACAAACAAATAAAGAAAAAGAAACTAAAACTTTCGTATAATATCGTGGCTGGACATCCATATATGGTCAAACATATTGCATATCATATTGACGATATATTGATTAATGAAATTATAGAAGAAGATTCTGCACAATCTTATTTGTTTGAAGGTATGCCTTTGGATATAGTGAGGTTGGATAATGAGCGACAACGTATAACCAAACAATTACAGAATAGGGGATATTATAAGTTTAATAAAGATTTTATTGTTTTTCAAGCAGATACAATACGTAATTCGTATTTGGTGGATTTAACCATGAAACTGCTTCCTTATCAACAGCGAAAAGAAGATGTTCCTACATCTCATCAGCGATATAAAGTTGGAAATGTCAATTTTTTGGTCGCAGATGAAGTAACTCGTATGGATAGTAATTATAGTGGGTATGATTCTATATGTCATAAGGGCATTAATCTTTATTTTAAGGATGAAATATATATACGCCCTGGTACGTTGGTTAATTTTAATTATATTCGTCCTAATGTTTGGTATAATGAACAAGATGTACAAAATACATATTCGTCTATGGGGCGTTTACGTGCTTTAAAGTATACGAATGTACGTTTTAATGAAGTTGTGTATAATGATAGTGTTCGGTTAGATGCCAATGTGTTATTGACTAAAGGAAAGGATAAGTCTTTATCCTTCGAAATAGAAGGAACTAATTCGGCAGGTGATTTGGGTGCAGCGGCTTCGGTTACATTCCAACATCGCAATCTGTTTAAGGGATCTGAAATGTTTACCTTTAAGGTGCGCGGTGCTTATGAAGCTATAACCGGATTGGAGGAAGGATATGAAAACGATGACTATAAGGAATACGGAGTGGAAAGCAGTTTGAATTTCCCTCAATTTATGTTCCCCTTTTTGTCTTCTGAATTCAAGCGTAAAATTCGAGCCACTTCTGAAGTCGGGATTAAATTCAATTCTCAACTTCGTCCGGAGTTTACACGTACATTGGCTTCAGCTTCATGGAGTTATCGGTGGACAGATAAAACACGATCACAACATCGTTTTGACTTGTTGAACATCAATTATATATATGTTCCTTGGAAATCTCAAACATTTACGGATTATCTGGAGAATTTGACTGACCGTAATTCCATTTTGATAAAAAGTTACGAAGACCAATTGATTGTAAGGATGGGGTATTCATATATTTATAATAGTGCCAATAATCCGAATAAAGGTGGTAGACGAAGAAATACATATTCTCTACGTGTAAATGTAGAAGAATCAGGTAATTTATTATATGCAACTTCAAAAATCTTACATCGCAAACCCAAAAGTGATGAAGGTTATGTTATTGCTAATATACCATTTGCACAATATGTAAAAGGAGATTTTGACTATGCGCATCATTTAAATATTGATAATCGTAATTCATTGGTTTTTCACATAGGTGTCGGTGTAGCTTATCCGTATGGAAACTCCCAAATGCTTCCTTTTGAAAAACGTTATTTTTCGGGTGGGCCGAATAGTGTACGTGGCTGGTCGGTACGTTCATTAGGACCTGGTTCATATAGAGGAAAAGAAGGAACTATGAATTATATCAATCATGCGGGCGACATTAAGTTGGATTTCAATATAGAGTACCGTACGCATTTGTTTTGGAAATTCAATGGAGCCGCTTTTGTTGATGCTGGGAATATATGGAATATTCGTGAGTATGAAGGACAAGAAGAAGGAACTTTTCGTATGAACTCTTTTTATAAACAATTGGCTGTTTCTTATGGATTGGGATTACGTCTTGATTTGGACTATTTGATTCTTCGTTTTGATGGGGGGATGAAAGCTATTAACCCAATGGAAACAGGAAAGGACAAATATCCTTTACTTCGTCCAAATATGGACCGTGATTTTGCTTTTCATTTTGCAGTAGGTTATCCATTTTAATAATATATATATATGAAACCGCATACATTAGAAGAATTGAATGAACTGAAAGAATGGTTTGGGACACATGATTTACCTCGGGATTTGCAATTGGATAAGTCTACTTATTTCCCAGATTTAAAAGATGCTATAAAGTCATTGTTGGAACAGGCTTATATGTGCTATGCTAATCCTAAGATGCAAGGGGGGATTGTATTGTTGGAAAGGGTTAAGTCTGCTTTGGAAAAAGTATAAAAAAGAAGAAAACTTTGATTATTTGTTCTTTTTTTATTGGGGGTTATGTTACTAATCTGAATGATACAAAAAAAGAGATAACTTAGTTATCTCTTTTAGTACACTCTCAGGGATTCGAACCCTGGACCCACTGATTAAGAGTCAGT
>CAZFDP010000066.1:0-9086 GCA_964518185.1 uncultured Phocaeicola sp.
GTGCACCACCCGAGTCGTTGATACCGATACAAGGAGCACCCATCTTCATGGCTTGATCCATTACCTTACAGATCTTGAGCGACATGGTTTCGGAAAGTGAACCGGCCGATACGGTGAAGTCTTGAGCAAAGACATACACCAGACGTCCGTCGATGGTACCGCAACCGGTTACCACACCGTCACCTGCATAATGCTTCTTCTCCATACCGAAGTTGGTACAACGGTGTTCTACGAACATGTCCATTTCTTCGAAGCTGCCTTCGTCCAACAGCATGGCAATGCGTTCGCGGGCAGTGAATTTACCTTTTTCATGTTGCTTGGCAATGGCTTTTTCACCACCACCCAGACGTGCTACCGCACGGCGTTCAATAAGTTCCTGTATTTTTTCAAGTTGATTGCTCATCTTCTTATTGATTTATGGTTTATAAATTAAGTTTCTTATTCTGGTTTTTCACAAAGTTCTGTCAATACACCGAGAGTTGACTTCGGATGAAGAAATGCAATGTTCAAACCTTCAGCACCTTTGCGAGGAGCCTTGTCGATAAGGCGGATGCCGGTAGTTTCGGCTTCGGCCAAAGCATTGGCTACACCGTCTTCAACGGCAAAAGCCAAGTGGTGCATACCACCATTACCATTGTTCTTTTCAATAAACTTGGCAATGGTACTTTCGGGGCTTGTCGGCTCCAGAAGTTCAATCTTTACATCACCTACCTTTAGGAAAGCAGTTCTTACTTTCTGATCTTCTACTGTTTCGATGTTGTAGCATTTCAAACCCAATACGTTTTCGTAGTATGGTAAGGCTTCTTCAATGCTTTTTACAGCAATACCTAAATGTTCGATGTGCGAAATCTTCATAATGTTATTTTTTTAGAGTTATTATAATCAAATTGTCTAAAAGACCTAAAATTGCACAAAGGAAATAAATTTGAGCCAAATAAAGAAATATTTCTTCAATTATTTATCGGTATAACCAACAAACAATTCGGTTAAGCCATGTCCATCGTAGACGGAACCACCTACGGGTGCTAACTTGCTTGCCTCCAAAACCTAAAATAAAGTCGCGGTAACCGAATTTCTTGAAAGGTAATCCGGCATCCATGAACTCAAAATGTTCATAACCTTTTTCATAGGCATAGTTAATGGCTCCCCATACAGCCATTACACCGGGGTAGGCTCTGGCATAGGTCTTTCTCATGCTCCCTGAAAACCATAGGTAGGCATTCTTGTCGGAATAGAGACAGAAAGAACCGCCTACAATCTTACCTTTGTATTTGACTATAAACATTTGGGCTATTTCTTTATCGGGATTGAGTGCTACCAATAGACGGAAGAAATTGATGTCCGGGAAATGCTTCCTTATTTTTGAGGTATAGGCTTTCTTCAGCATGGCAAGGAAGATGTTGAGTTCTTCTTCCGTTTCCACTACTTTTGTGGTGACTCCGTTCTTGATGGCTCTATTTATTTGCCGTTTGCGTGATGCATCCAAACGTTCTTGCGGGGGGAGGCTGTGTAACGATTGATATATCCTCAACCAGTTGACAGGAAAATAATGGTTCTTTCTGAAATATTTATAACCGAATAACGGTTGTTCCAAATTTCTGAACTCGATGAGAAAGGACTGTTGTATTACCTTGCGGGTAAGATATTCCAGCATTTCTCCAAACAGGTTTTCTTTGTTAAGACTGGTGTCAAAATATTCTCCGTTACGATATACTTCGCAACGCCTGATGATGGATGGGGGAAACCAACGCACACTTTTCCGCACCACCGCAAGAAGTTTGGCTACCGGACGTTCGCCATCGAAAGCAACGACCAGAAAAGGGGAATATCCACGGGTCTGTTCATACACATGGAACAACTCGGTGGAATGTTCTACTGTATGCCCCGGAAGTGGGGGGACAGTGCTTCCTTTTTGGTATATTGTAAGTCGGACAGCCATAAATCTTTGCAAAAATAGAACTTTTTGTTGAGCAATTCACAATCTCGTTGTATATTTGTAGTTGAAAAGTAGAAGAATAAGAAATATGGAACAATTCAGTGACTTGATAAAGAACAGACGAAGCATGAGAAAGTTCACAAATCAGGAACTGACTCAAGATGAAGTTGTCACATTGATGAAAGCGGCTTTGATGTCTCCTTCATCCAAACGGAGCAATTGCTGGCAGTTTGTGATGGTAGACGATAAGGAGATGCTCGAACGGTTGTCGCATTGTAAGGAACAAAGTGCCTCTTTCCTGAAGGATGCTGCTTTGGCCGTGGTGGTGATGGCCGATCCATTGGCAAGTGATGTATGGATAGAAGATGCTTCCATTGCTTCGATTATGATACAATTACAAGCCGAAGATTTGGGCTTGGGAAGTTGTTGGATACAGGTACGAGAACGTTTTACTGTTGATGGTATACCTTCGAATGAATTTGTACACGATGCACTTGATATTCCTTTACAACTTCAAGTATTGTCCATCATTGCCATCGGGCATAAAGGAATGGAACGCAAACCGTTTAATGAAGAACATTTGCAATGGGAAAAGATACACCTTAATAAATATGGTGGGCAATAAAGTAGTCTTGATAGGGGCGGGTAATGTAGCTACGCATCTGGGTACAGCTTTACAGAAAGCCGGCTACTCTATGCTTCAGGTTTATAGCCGTACGGAAGAATCGGCAGCCGCATTGGCCAGTCGGCTGGGTGTGCCATTTGTCACTTCTTTGGAGGAGGTAAGTTGTGATGCGGATATGTACATGGTAGCTTTGAAGGATACAGCATTGCAAACTTTAGTTCCTCAGATAGTAAAAGGTAGGGAAGATGCTTTGTTCGTACATACGGCAGGAAGTATGCCCATGCTGCTTTGGGAGGGATATGCCCGTCGGTATGGAGTATTTTATCCCATGCAAACTTTTAGCAAACAGCGTGAAGTGGACTGGCAACAAGTACCAGTCTTTGTAGAAGCAAGTTGTACGGAAAGTCTGGAAATACTGAAGGCTTTGGCTGTAAAGTGTACGCCAAAAGTATACGAGGCATCGTCTGAACAACGGAAATATTTGCATATAGCTGCGGTATTTGCATGTAATTTCAGTAATCACATGTATGCCTTGTGCGACCGCTTGTTAAGCCGACAGGGAATACCTTTCGAAGTGATGCTTCCGTTGATTGATGAAACAGCGCGGAAGGTGCATGAACTTCATCCACAAGAGGCACAGACAGGACCGGCCATTCGTTATGATGAAAATGTCATTAACCGGCATTTGGAAATGTTGGAGAATGAACCGGGGGTGCAGGAGTTGTATGAAAAGATAAGTAAAAGCATATATAATCTATGATCAATTACGATTTAAAGAAGATACGTGCAGTGGTATTCGATGTGGATGGGGTACTTAGCAGTGAAACCATTTTCCTTCATCCCAATGGTGAACCCATGCGTTCTGTCAATATCAAAGATGGTTATGCGCTTCAGTTTGCGGTAAAATGCGGTCTTATTGTCGCTATTATTACCGGCGGGAAGACGGAGGCTGTCCGTAAGCGTTATGAAGGCTTGGGTATAAAGGATGTCTTTTTAGGGGCTGCTGTTAAAATTAACGAGTATAGCCAACTGAAGGATAAATACCAATTAGCCGACGAAGAAATTCTCTATATGGGAGATGATATACCTGATTACGAGGTGATGCAATTATGCGGATGTCCTTGTTGTCCGGCTGATGCCGCTCCCGAAATCAAGGAAATCTCCACTTATATTTCACATCGCAACGGTGGTTATGGTTGTGGCCGTGATGTAGTGGAACAAGTGCTTAGAGCACAAGGTAAATGGATGTCTCACGAAGAAGCGTTCGGTTGGTAAATTATGCTGGAAAATTTGAATAGATATAAAGTCATATTGGCTTCCAACTCTCCGCGGAGAAAGGAGTTGTTGGGCGGTTTGGGTATTCCTTATGAGGTTAAGACCATGCCCGATATTGATGAATCTTATCCCGAAGGATTGGGATGCGAAGAGATTCCGGTCTACATAGCACGTGCCAAGGCCGATGCCTATCGTCCCTTTATGCAGGAAGACGAATTGATTATAACTGCCGATACTATTGTGTGGTTGGACGGTATGGTGATGGGCAAGCCAAAAGATGAGGAGGAAGCCTGCGATATGCTTTGTCGTTTGTCGGGACACACACATCAGGTGGTAACGGGTGTTTGCATTACTACCCGAGAGAAGCAGACTTCTTTTGCTACGGTGACCGATGTAACTTTCGCCTCGCTTTCGGAGGAGGAAATTACTCATTATGTAACCCATTATCGTCCCATGGATAAGGCTGGTGCATACGGTATTCAAGAATGGATTGGTTTTGTAGGTGTACAGCGTATATCGGGAAGCTATTTTAATGTGGTAGGATTACCCATTCAACGGCTATATGCGGAATTGAAAACATTTGCATAATTATATAATAAAAACAAACCTTTGGACACGCCTTTGCTCACGAAGAAGAGCAGCCCGACTGTTGCCGGGGTTGTCTGCTTGTCGGACAAGAGAGAAAACACGTTAAAAGTAAGTACATGTGGGTGTGCATTCTATGTTCCTATTTTATTTGCATGGAAACGTAGGATGCACACTCTAATGTTTGTTTAGAAATCATCATCGTCGTCATCTTTATGCAGATGGTAACTGATGACTGCATCGACAGAATATCTTCCGGGACCTGCTATATACATAAGTATAAATAACAAAAGGTAGGATAAGGCCAGTTCACCTTGTGCCACACTGCTGCCGTGGATATAGAAGAAGGCAGTAGCCATTACAACAATCATCGGAATCAGACAAAGCCTGTAGAGCACACCGAACATGAAAGCCAATGCACAGCATAGTTCGGTAAAGATGACAAATATCAATGCCAGGTCCTTACCGAAACCGATAGGATCGGGGAAAGTGAAACATAGCGAGGTGTAATTGTACAGCTTTTCAATGCCATGCCGCATCAGCAGAAGGCCGAAAAGGATTCGTAAAGCTAACAGAAAGAGCGAATATGCCTTCGATGCAGGAGGTAAAGGAAATAAAAAATTCTTCATAATTCATTTGGTTTAGGTTCTTTATGTCCCTAACAAATGAATTATGAAGAATGTTTGATTAAAGAGACTTATTTCCGGATACCATATAGATAACCCAATAAGGCCATCTTTCCACGCATGGTTTCGCGTGGAGTGAATTCTGCATTCACCCACATGTAGCGGATATTGAAGAATGATTCCTGATGAGGCCAACCACCGTTATACCAATCAGGATAACAACGGTTCAGGATGATACGTGCATCACCTCCATTCCCCGGCGACCAGGTTTCTGTACCGTTAAACGGTGTTTGTCCTGGATGGGAACCTGGGATGCCATCGTTTCGGCCGGTGGTGTAGCAATCAATGATGTGACGTTCGCCCAATCCTGTCATTTCTACTATATTCGAAGGATTTCTACCCAGTCCCCAACCGGCTTCCATGTACATGGCTTGTTCCAATAATGCCTTTCTTTGTGTATCTTCTGCAATATAATGTGCCATCATTACCAGTTGCAGGTTCTCGGACACTTGCCAGCGTGGGTCATTGGCTGTACGTCTTGAAGGACGGATGTTCATGTGGGTCACATTATTTTCATCAGCTTGTTTCTGAATACTTTTCTTAAGATTGATATAAAGGTTTTGATAATGCCTTTCGTGAGGGCAAGTCAAATAGGCGGCTGCACCCCAAATCTGATAAAAGACATTTTTAAATCCTTTTTTAAATATAGGGGAACATTCATTCTTTACTACACTTTCTTCTGCCATGATGTCTTCCCATCGGGTATTGCCAGTTACATTGTACAGATAAGCTGCTGCCATTTGTTTAAAGTCACGTCCTCGCATTCGCGCACTGCCAATGTCTTGTGTATCGTCCAGTTGCAGATTGTTTTGCTTGTTGGCAAATTCAAAAGCTTTGATGGCTTCGGTGGCATAATATTGGCACAATTCCTTGTCACCGTGTATACGGAAACTTTCAGCCAGAATGGCACAGTTGGCTGCATTGGCCCATGCGGCCATGGTAGTACAGCCGGCCTGGAACATGATGCTCCAGTTTACGTCCGGATTTGTTACCCCCTGCGAATATGCTTCCCCATCGCGGATGCTTAGGAAAAAGTCCACTTCGTTACGTGCCTCGTCAATGATGTCGGGTATTCCGTTACCGCTTTCCCGGATGCTTAGATTGTCTTCATCAATGCGGCCGTTGGTCAGCAGGTAGGGCAGTAGCATATCGTAAATATTGCTAACGTGTGCCAGATGGCGGTCCCAGTCCATAGCATCGGAGTGTCCTCCACGAACTTCTGTATTTACCGGATTACCAGGAAGGCGATGTTGCCAGAAGGCTGAGGCCATAGCAGGCTTAAAGTGCGGTTCGTCCCATACGTCACCTTTTAGTTTCCTCCATTCGGGATGCCAGGGATGTAAGTCTGTTTTATACACGGTAAGGCCTATAGGGTCTACTTCGGGTATGAACATAGGTTGTCTTGGTATAGGAGTGACGGTAGAATCTATAGGTTCCCCCAAACGCATGTAATAGTATCCTCGTACCGAGTAGTGAAACGGTTGGAAATATACATTGTTGTCTATATCAAAATCCATGCTGCAACCTACATCTTCTACAACCAGACGATAGCGACCGGGCTTTGTTGCCTTAAAGTCTATGTTCCATACGTCCGAACCGGTCATATTCTTTTTGTTGGCTTCCTTTTCCGACTCGGTAGCTGATTTCCAGAATTTAACCTGCCCCACTTTGCTTTTCTTTCCTGTCTTAACACTATAAAGGTATACTTTCTTACCCTCAAAGGAAGAATAATCCCGTTGTCCGCCATCGCCCAACCACAAATATAGATCGGCAGCCTTATGGGGCTCTTGTGGGGTATATCCAATGATGTTTACATGTACCGCTTCCGATTGTGATGACCAGATATCGAATTTTACCTGTGCCTTGTCAACATCAGCTCCAATGCCTTCCGGAAGTGTAACGGTGTATGTACAGCCCTGTTTCATGGCTTGTGGCAGTTGTAGGAAAATCCAGTGGTCCAGTTCACTGGTCAGTGTGTTGTCCGTATTCATGGGTTTTGATTTTCGCCATGCCGCCACGGCCTGTTTACTTCCATAGCTTCGGTCGTCTGTCGAAGAAATCATCCAAGTGTCCGCTTTGGATACTTTTTCTGTATGCAGTCTTTCTCCATAGACAACTAATGTGTCATCACCTTCTACGAAAGTGTGTCCCAAATACGCACTTTTTCCAGTGCCATCATCCCGATAGCGAACTTCGCCATCCCTAAAGTGAATCATCAGGTAATCCTTATCGACTACTTTCAGACGAAGGAATTTGGTTGCATCGGCAGATTGAGGAGCCAGAACAGCCATCGATGTGAGTGCTGCTAAGGCAAGTTGTTTCCATTTCATGGTTTTCATAGTTTTTACGGATGGGGTGTTAAATGAAAAATAAACGCTCTTTGCAAAATTAAGTTATCAGTCGATAAAATACAAGTAATACAAGTGTTTTTCGTTTGGCTTGATGGGGTTTACAGGCAAAGATAAGGCTTTTTGCATGTTTTTTTTGTTTCGTTTGCCCGAAATTGGAAAAACTTCTTTAACTTTACGGGACATATTTTAGAATCTTAATATACCATGATTATGAACCCTGTCATTCATCACTTTACCGACAACGATCTCTATACTTTTACTTGCATGTATTACATTTTGCAGAAGTATCCGCGTGCCGAAACAGAATATTGTTTCTATGACCGTAATCATACTTGTTATCCTCCTGGCTTTGACCAATTGTTACGCAGCCAGTTGGAACACATGGCACAAGTGGTGATTACTGACGAAGAACAGCGGTTCATGACCCGCTCTTTTCCCTTTCTACCTTATTGGTTCATCAATGTATTCTTGAGAGGGTATCGGTTCAATCCTCAGGAACTCACCATTTCGCAAGACGAAGAAGGACATCTGGATATTCGTGTGAAAGGTAAATGGTGGTCTACCATTATGTGGGAGATGCCTATTCTTGCCACAATATCAGAATTGATGCACATTCTGAACGGTGATACACAAAAGTATGATGCCGAGAAGGAATATGAAAGAAGTCTGCAGAAGGGGCGTCGGATATGGGAGAGTGGATTGACATTGGGTGATATGGGTACTCGTCGTCGTTTTTCGTTCGCTCATCAGGAACGGGTAATTGATGCATTGATAGCCTCTTACGAAGCTGTGAAAACCGAAACCGGTGGAAAGTGTGGTAAGTTTACCGGTACTTCGAATGTTTATCTGGCTATGAAGAAAAATATCCCTTGTTTGGGAACCATGTCGCACCAATGTATCAGTTTTGAAGAAATTGTAAGCGGTGTGTTTGAATGTAACTACAACATGATGAACAAATGGTCGGAGGTTTACGATGGTAATGTAGGTATCTTCCTGTACGATTGTTTTGGTGACAATGTCTTCTTCAATAACCTTTCCAAGCGAATGGCCATGACCTTCTGTGGTCTTCGAATAGATAGTGGGGTGGAAGAAGAACAAGTGGACTTGATTGTTGAGAAATACAAGCAGCTGGGGATAGACCCCATGACCAAGCAGGCTGTGTTCAGCAACGGATTGGACATTGAACGTGCCATCCAGATTCATCGCTATTGTCAGGGAAAGATTACCGATAGTTATGGGGTAGGAACTTACCTTACTTGCGATGTAACAGATTGCAAACCTATGAACATTGTGGTGAAACTTATTCGTGGACGCATCACCGAATCACGTGAGTGGCATCCTTGTGTAAAACTCTCATGTGATAAAGGCAAGACTTTAGGCGATAAGGCTAAATGCGAATACCTGCTTTCTGTATTGAATAAATGATATAAAGGTGAGGATATGTCAATATAAAGATTTCTTGTTAATATGTCATTCTTCACTCCGTTCAGAATGACATGACATTATGGTGGCATGTCTTTATATTGACACAGTTTCCTTATGAAAAATTTTACTTCTTCTTTTTCTTTGTCAAGTTACGTGCCAATTGTGTGGCTATTGTCTTGGCGAAATAAGTGATGGCTGTACCT
>CAZFDP010000067.1:0-8990 GCA_964518185.1 uncultured Phocaeicola sp.
TTTTTAGGTTAATGAAGATTTATGCGTAAACACACACTTTTGCAGGTGACCCCATAATTTATGAATCTTGCAAGCTAATTACCAATAAATTATACAAATCTACAATGATATTATGATATTTGTATAAAAATATTAGATGGAATGATATCAATTATGGGCAATGCATCATTTCTTGAATTCCAATCCAAGTCCTGTCAGATAATCTTCAAGTTCACTCATGGACTTCCGCCCCATATTGTGAAGACTCAGTAAAGAATCGCGAGTATGTTCTATTACATCACCCAACGTATGAAAATGATTTGCGTTCAATACATTCAGAAGTCTTCTACTGAACCGGCAATCTGCTACATAGATATTCTTAACAGCTTTATTTGCTCCATCTACTTTATGGTTATCCAATTTTTTCTCATTGGACATCATTTCTTTCAGTATTCTGACTTCATTTTCCAACCGTTCTTTTTCTTCCGTCAGCTTTTTGAGTTCATCATTAATGTCATTACCCTTCATTTTATCTTTCAAGCCCTTGACCTCTTCATATAGGGATACATACGTTCTTGTCCGCAATGTATTACGACCGAACCGGCGTATGCATGACATTACTTGCGGAACCGTTTTTCCGGTCAGCAATGCTATATCCTTATAGTTGTCACCTTGAAGGAAATACCTGACTAATTTCTGGTTTTGTTCTGCATCTTCCTTTTCATACAAGGTCTGCATCATCAGCGAGAACATTTCTGCAAAGTATTCGATATGGTTATTACCCCACCTGCGTTGTTGCAGTTCTTCATTGAGTATATCCACTTCCTCTTTCAATTGCAAGAGAAGATTATTCCGTTCTGCAATGTATGTCTCTATATTTCTATGTACTTCATCGATACTGATTGCATTTTCTGACATTGCTGTCACAGAATCCAGCAGAATCATTTTTTTTCTGTTGATGTAAAAACATGACAAAAGCCCGTCCTTGCACCATTGACGAGCCGTCACTTTGGAGACATCCAATCTCTTACAAGCTTCGTCGAAGCTTATGTATTTATCTGCATTATTCACCATTTCTTTTCGTTTATTGCAAAAGTAGTGCAGTTGCGTCCCGAATTTGTGGACAGCATGGTGAACTTTTTCTCCCTATTGTTGTGAACTGCCCCTAAGCTAAAGACTAAGGGGTTTTCAAATACGATATTTACTATAAACATGAAAGCCCCGCAATCAGCGAGGCTACATGTTCATTTTCCATACAAACTCATTAATAATTATAATTTGATGCCGGGATTATTGTTTTCATTAGGGGTATAGTCATCTTCTTTTTGGAAGTAATCCAATGTCAAACTCACCCCTAAATCATAATTTATTTCTTCTGTATAATTAAACCGAATTTCTGGTGATTGACCGGTAAATTCCACAGTCTTGTAATCATTCAGTCCCGTCCGTACTTGTACATAAGGTATAATTTCGATTCTTATTGATTTTGTGAATCCGACAAATACTCCCTTTAAGGAATAATACCCATCCCTTATACCAAGGCATGTATTTTCATCATTTTCACAAGGTTCACCGAATTTGACACCGAAACCGTAAACGTTTTTGGCACCGGTCAACTTTACATACATGGTAAATGGTACACGTGTACCTACATACCATTCGTTATACCAATAATTTCCATTTTCCTGTTGTTCGTCCCATTTCAGCTCTACAATTTCAAGCTTCGGTTCATCTTGTTTGAATGCAATCGTTCTACCATCTACATTATAATATTTCCCTTTGACCATTACACCCGGTTTGAGTGTGAGTTCTTCATCATATTCATCCTTGTCAACCGTAAAGGCAAATACTTGCCCTTTACTGTCAGTAAGAGCTGTATCATCCACATAGTGTTTACGTAATTTATTGTCTTCATATACGGACATTACAGGATATATTTTCATGAGATTACACATTAAACCTCCGTCCATGACAAACCGGTTACTCACCTTGTTGTCTATTATACCATAGTCATTATCCTGACTTACGAACCGCGGCATCAACGGCCAAGTGTTTCTGAAAATGGGAACTTTTATCGTTTCAACTTCAAGTAAAGCGAGTTCCTTTTTGAACCATTTCATGATAACACCGCCATTCATGTAGGCATATAATCCGAAATTAAATTCTGTATTGTTTTCCAACCAGTTGGTTTCATCCAGTTCCAACTCTCCGTCTCCTTTCAATTCAAGATTTGTATTCAATGAAATGAATGATTTTGGAGTATAGATACCAATGGCTGCTTCCATCTGTAATGTCACACCAGCGCTACCTTTACCTTCGAGATTAAAATCATCGAAAATCCATCCGTCAAGAACCTTTTCTGTAACCTTACAAAATCCGGTGTTATCTTCCACACCCATGGACAAACCATAACCGTTCTTGCCTTCAAGATTCATTTCAAGACTGCCGTCCACGTTGTACCACAAGGAAGGTGTAATAGAAGGTATCAATACAACCGGGCCAACAATGACCGGTTTGAATCCCCAATGTCCAAATTCCTTAATGATACCTTTTTTCTTTCCATTGATTTTATAACCGAAGCGATAGTCCCAATCCAGGTTTGCATCGAATGAAAAGTCAAATTTACCTTCAGCCAAATCTATATCAGTGTCGATACCCAATCCGACTGCGACATTGCCATTGAAATTCATGTTATTAAATATGCTATCCACGGAAAGATTAATACTGGCTAACTCAGCCCGTGAATCCTGTCCAACAGGTTGTAAAGCCATTTTTCCTTTTACTTTCAAGTCAGCAAAAATCTCATCAAGGGAAGCCGTTGTTGTAGTGACAACATAGTCACTCCCTTTTCCATCAACGGAAAGAACCTTGCATCCTAAACCATAGGGAAGACAATCACTGCTTCGCGCTGAAATAATGTCACCTACTTCGGGCAAATATTTATTTGGAGTATCTTCTTTGAAATGAAGGATGGTATCTGCCACTATAGATGAAATGTAGGAGTGTGCTTTTTCAGGCAGTACAATAACACCGTCCTGATATTGGTATGTAACAGTATATTGGTCCGTCTGTTCTGTCTGCGGAGTATAAACGGCTGTTGTATCGTCGTTTTCTTCCTGATTATTGTCATCCCCAGGGATGTTGCACCATTCACCTGCACATGAACTGACCAACATCAGTAGTGCCATCATAACAAGTCTTGAAAAGTTTTTTATAATCATCAGTTGTGTGTATTTCATAATTCAAAGTTTTTAGAGTTAATACAATAGTTAGTTAATCATAGTATCAAAGTGTATATATAGTAAGAATCCGGACTGTCCCCCTGTGACTGTTGTCACTTCCCGGACAGTAACCGATGAACAAGCGTGTCAAAGAACGTAGTGCAAACATAATAGAAATCATTCAGATTGTTTTGAAATTCCGGAATTTCAGAATTATGTTGTCAGGCTGAATATTTAGGGTACAAAAAAACAGATATCAATGATACCTGTTTTCTTGAAATGGAAGTAACAAAGTTACTTGACCAAAGTGTAGAAATCCATGTTCTTCTTGCCTTTCTTTTCAGTGGTATAGATTAGCTTGCCTTCTTTTGCGAGCCAACCTGCCGCTGCCCAGAACTGAGCGTCAGAGAGTTTGCTTTCTTTCTTCATCCTGGCAATTTCCATTTTGCCATCTTCCTGTGCATTGAGAATATTCCAGAGAATACCCGCATTGCTTCCAATCATTTCGATTTGCATACCTTAAAAACTAAACTTATTGATTTAATAATATAATAAATGAGAATATCTCCCTGATAAAAGAAGTAAAGGGTGACATGCGCCTGTCTATAGAGGTCTTGTTTCAGCAACGGAGAAGTTTCCCCCTCCGTGCCTATAACAAAAAAGTCAATCTGTAGTCGCAGATTGCAGGCGCAAATTTAGATATTTTTTCTGAAAGGGCAAAGCTTTCAATCAATATTCCAAATATTTCATAGACATGGGTGCACCGCCTTTGGCCAGTCTGCACCGTACTTTGTTGGCGTATGCCTCGTTGCACTTTTCGGGTGAAACAAGAACGACTGTCTTGCTGTTTATGCGCAATTGGCATAACTGCCTGTTGTTTTTCTTGTCCTTTTCACCCATAGTTTAACCTTCCTTCTTGCCCAACAACTGTATTTCATCCGCCCATACACGGATATCCGGTCTGCTTTCATATACATCGTTCTTCTGGTCCCCGATGATATACACCTGCTTACCTTTTTTAAGATAATCCTTCAATCCGGTCTGGTTGCTGGTCACGTTAATCCACTGTGTACGGTCTGAACCATCCTTGTCCTTTTCTGTGACGGCCACTGTAAACGACAAGAATTTTTTACCGTTGTAATCTCTTTCTTCGGCATCCTTGCCCAGGTTGCCGATAATCATAGCTTTAAACATTGACATAATTGTATAATTTAAGATTAGTCCTTATGAATCTGCGAGTATTCGAGAATACGAGTAGAAGGTTTGAATGTCACCACCTGTTTTTCAGGGATTTCGATGGTTTCACCAGTCTGGATATTCCGTCCGGTGCGTGCAGCCCGTGTTGTAAGTTTAAAAGTGCCTAAATCACGGATTGTGATAATGTCACCTTCGCGAAGTGAATCACTAAGTTCACATAGGAACTTGTCTATTACATTATTTACTTCATTGACAGTCTTGCCTGTCTTCTTAGCCACCTCCTTGACGATGGCCGAATGGTATTTGTTTGCCATAATTAATAATATTGATGATTATGGCAGCGAAGATAATGTATCCATGTCCACTTTTCCGGGACAGTATGTTATTTCTCTTATTATTTAGTCATCTATTGATTTTGTTTAATACTGATTATGTTATGAAATTTAGAAAATACCGGGTGGTTGCGATAGGATTCGATGCCTTTCATCGGAACTATGAGCGTACAACTGTCATATATTTTTTGGTCAAATGTATCTGGTTCTACTTTGCATGCAAATGCATCCGGATTTGTAAATACTATCTCACTGACCGGACAACCATTGAATGCCGATTCTCCGATTTCTTTAACAGATGTGGGTATCCAAACGAGAGTAAGGTAATCGCATCCACAAAATGCCCCTGGATATATATATTCTACACCCACAGGAATTTCCAGATTCATGACATAATAATCATAGGGGCCTATCAAAAACTTGCCGTCATCCGACAAAATTACATCTGTATGCATAGATTAGTAGTTTTAGTTATATTCACTATTCATAATTTAATGTAACAGGGATTTTCGATTTCGTCCTCAAATACAGGATATATGGCCATGTCTGTCTTATGTGGTTCGTCCTTTTTCATTTTACGGAATGCGGCACGAGCATCTTCAAAGTCTTCGAAGACATAAGATGGTAAATATCCATCGGGCAATTCGCCGTTTTCTCCTGCTATTTGGTAGCCGAGCAGTTCGGGAGCCTTGTATTCATGTTTGGTTGAGAATATACCTACCGTAGCGCGGACGAGGTCCTCCAAACTGAATGGAACTTCATCTTCTTTCGTCCGCTCGTCTGATGCCCACATCTTTGTCAGGCCACCGTCCATCCAGTCCAAAACCAACTTGTCATTTTCCGGAGATTTCTTATGATTGTCTATCATCCACATCGCCATGTGTTCACGGAATTTCTCATTTTTGACCAGACTGTCCCAACTCTCATCAAAGACATACATTAATGGAACGCCAATTGATTTCCATACATTCAGTTTACCGTCCTTGTGGAATGCATCATATACATACGCATTCATGGTCACAAACTCGCATTCAATATGATAGTTCTTCAATTCACGTTTGGCAATGTCTGCAACATGCCACAGCTTGTAAAGCTGACTGTCCTTCACCCTGTAATTGTCATCAGAATTGTCGGCGAACGGATAATGAGCGTCAAAATCATAAAGAGCGATGGTCTCATGTCCGTCCTGTTCGGAAGGAAGTATAAATCCCCCATCTTGTATGTAGTTATCATGAATCATATGTATATAACCTTCGTAGCCCCAAACACTCTTGTTCAGGAACTCCATCGCTTTCTTTTTGGCTTCTTCGAGATTTTCCGCTTCAATTTTGAATTTATGGGTTCTCCAGCATCTGACTTTCACGTCCTGCATAAATATATAAGTTTCCATGATATGTATTTTAGTCAATTAATAATGTTACCTTTTGAATATTTCAGAGTCAATTGTCTTTCTCGTTGTCATCGGCTTCGGAATTGGTGGCGAACGGATAATAACCGTTATCATCATAAAGCTTGACAGTCGCCTGTCCGTCCTGTTCGGAAGGAAGTATAAGTTCACCTACTTCTCTTGGTAATAGGTCATCGTCATATAGAAAACCTTCGTAATCGTGAGCACTCTTGTTCCGGAACTCCATCGCCTTCTTTCTAGCTTCTTCGAGATTTTCCGCCTCAATATTGAAATAAATTCTTTTCCAGCATCTGACTTTCTCTCTCTGTATAAAATTATAAGTGTTCATGGTGTATATTAATTTCAAAATTATGATTATTAAAATTTGAAGCAAAGCGGACATGGCGGAACTGAGTGCCGCCATGTCCTGGTTTAGTACCCTTATTCGAATCGTTTGTCACTTCCGACGGCATTCTGGATGGACCCAGGAACTCCATTGACGTGTCCACCATAGGAACAACCCTCAATTATAGATTCTACTCCTCCCAAGTCACCCACGATACAACCGACCGCTTCAGTGTCTCCTTTCACGTCACCGTTATTGGAACAATCGGAAAAGATTCTTGTACCCTGTACTGTCTGTCCTGTGCATAGAATTGATGCACAACCGGCAATACCCCCGACTTTCATAGTATTACCGGCGGCATTTACTGTACCATTGTTCACACAATCGCTTACTTTTCCGCTACAGAACAATCCGATAACACCTCCGCATCCACGATAGGAACGGTTGTCAAGGTTTATCTCCGCATTGTTGACACAATCCTGTACCTGTCCCGAGTCCTTGTATCGTGCCACCACCTCGTTATAGCCGGTAATACCACCTGTATCAGTACCTTTACCGCTCATTTCGAGATTGTTTGTACATCCACTTATAAATCCGTAATTCCGGCAGCAAATACCTCCAGACACACCGTATATCTTGACACTACCTTTTGCCGTGCAATTTTCAATCCGGCCAAAATTCTGGTTGACTAGTCCGCCAAACCAAGTCTCAGCAGTAAATTCACTGTCTTTCTGTACTGTGACATGACAGTTAATTACCTTGCCTGAATTGCCATAAACAACTGTACCGATATTGTTGTATTTACCAGTACTGTAAAAGACATTGATGTTCAAGTTCTGTATTACACCGTCGTTACCTAAGAATAAACCCCACCTAGTTTCATCCTTTCCTACGCTAATCTTATTGATACGGACTGTATGACCATTACCGTCAAAAATCTCGTCTTTCTCCAAATCCGCAATAGGCAACCAAACCTCATCCGTGAGGTCAATATCTGTATGCAGTGTGATGACACCTTTGTCGTCCATCCATTTGTCCACAAAATCACCCGCATTGCGTGCATCACGGAATGCCAACAAGTCTTCGACTGACCAAATACCCGTTACAGGCTTCTCGACGGTCATGGTCACCGGAATACGCTTGTCACCCAGGTCCGAGCGGACAATGAGGGTAAAGCCATAGTTGCCAGCTTCGAGTCCCGTGCGGTCCGCAGAAACCGTAATAGTTTCAATACTTGCGGTGTCTTTGATGTTGTATGAAGGAACGGTCCCCATAGTCTTGCTGAACCGTGCCCAAGAATAATCACCTTCAGCTATCAATTCGTAGTCCGTTTCGCCATGATGAGAGCGGATGTTCAGCATAATGCTATCATCAGTACCCAATGCAAGTGTATCGGCAGTTATTTCAATATAGCGTTCGGGTTTTCTGTTTGCCTTGACTTTCAGAGGCACAGAACGGTCCCCAGCCTTGACAAAAAGAACCCCATCGATATCTGCGACCATATCTTTCCGCTGGAGATGCAATGTAACAGGCATAGTCCGTCCTGCCTGTAAGGAACCTGAAGCAGGGTAAGCCTGCAAACAGTCATTGTCTTCCAGACCATCTAATGTCCAGCCAAAATGGACTTCACCTTCGTTGATGATGTCAAACGATAGGGAGGAATAATCTTTACCGAAATCCAACGATTCGGTGTTCAAAGAAAAATTAATTTCGTCTACTACTGTTTCTTCTTTACAAGATACCCATGTCATCAGACAAATGAGCATATACATCCATTTCATCCAGTTTGTTTTCATATTCTTCATTTTTAAGGTTAATAAAATAGTTAGTTAATCATAGTATCAAAGTGTATATATAGTAAGAATCCGGACTGTCCCCCTGTGACCGTTGTCACTTCCCGGACAGTAACCGATGAACCAGCATGTCAATGAACACAGTGCAAACATAATGCTAATAATTCAGATTATTCTGAAATTCCGGAATTTCCATTCATTTACTTTCAAAATATGTGATTACCGTGGAAAAGGATATATACTAAGCAAAAATGATGTATCTGTTTAATACAAATACATCATTTACTGTCTTTATGTTATAAGGTTCAAATCATTTCCGTTTTTTTCTCCATTGTGCCGGATTAATCGGATTTTTGTCTTTCCACAAACCTATTTTATTCAATCTCGCTTTTTTCTCTGCAAAGAAATATGAAGGAGTGTGGTCATATTTATTATAATGCCATGCCATTCCTGCTTTCAGCATTTCAAGGTTGACATCTTTGATTGTTTTTGTTCTCACCACTCCAATGTAGCGTTTATACCTGTCAGTACTCTTTATATCTACAGAGACCCTTTGTCCGGCTATCATCTTCTCAAGGAATTCCCTGCTTGCTTTGCAATAAGGTTGACTGCCTTTTATCTCTGGTGCATCGATACCATGCAGTCGAATCCGCATCTTCACATTATCATCCACTAATATGTTGACATACTCCCGTCCCTGAAGGAACGGGATTCGGTTGTCACTGGGAGGCGCCT
>CAZFDP010000068.1:0-8865 GCA_964518185.1 uncultured Phocaeicola sp.
ATAAAAAAATATGCATCCACTTTTATTTTTCTATACTATCCAACAAACGGGCATATATGGGGTCTTCACGGAGCAATTCAGGATTACCGATGATTATCAAACGCTTACGGGCACGGGTAAGTGCCACATTGAGTTTGCGGTCAATAAGAACTCCGTTTTCTTCTGTCAGATTGGGAAGAACTTTCAATTGAGTAAGGGTGTTCACACAAAAAGAATAGATAATGACATCGCGTTCACTTCCTTGATAGCGCTCAACGGTATCTACTGATATGTCCATCAGTTCCTTCACTCCATATTTCTCCAATTCCTTACGTATCATGGCTATTTGATTGCGATAGGGCGTAATGATACCTAACGTGCAGTTCGCATCAAACTCATCTTTATTCTCCATCCATACTTGCCAAGCCTGGTGAGCTGCTATTTCGGCTTCTTGCTTGTTGGCCTTGATAGATGCATGACATCCGTCCGTTTGCGAAGGAAGGAAAATAACAGCATTTTGAATTGACTCTAATTGATGCGGAAGCCCTACTGCTTCTAATCGACCGCCATAAAAAGCATCGTTGGCAAATTGGGCCACATCGGGGTGCATACGGCCTTGTTTGCAAAGCATATCGCTTACTGCCGCATTGCCTTCAAGTAAATGGAAGCGATAGAGTCTTTCAAAAAGCGAATCCTTGAGATTTAGCAAGCCCATTGTACGTAAGGTGGAATCATGTACTTCGGAATCGGTAGCGTCTTGCAACACTACAGCAGGCAATTGTTTGTGGTCGCCTATCAGAATGAATTTGTCGATGGCATTTCTTCCATCGGCTGATTTTTCGCACCAAATACCCAATAATTGAGATTCTAATATCTGAGTAGCCTCATCGATAATGGCTACCTCGAAATGTTTGATT
Source organism: uncultured Phocaeicola sp. (assembly GCA_964518185.1). GTDB lineage: Bacteria > Bacteroidota > Bacteroidia > Bacteroidales > Bacteroidaceae > Phocaeicola. The sequence continues at coordinate 897 of CAZFDP010000068.1, forward strand.
CTAAATAATTCGGGTTTGGAAGCAAAAGTCGATACAGTTCCTACGTAAATGCGACAAGATTCCATTCGTTTGAGCACTTCTTTCCTGTTATGACAAGTCTGTAGTGCATTTTCCAAAAGATGGGGACGGTAAAGTTCATCGCATGATAATTCGCTTCCTACTCTTAAATAATCTACTTTAGGACTGATGGTAGACAATGAATGACAAATTTCGTCTACCGCCCGATTGGTATAAGCAAGCAGTAAAATATTCGTATGCCCATCATTATACAAAGTGCTGACTATTTTGTTCAAGGCTTTTGAGGTCTTTCCTGTACCAGGTGGCCCTACCAACAAAAAATAGTCCTTGGCCGATAGCGCTTTTTGGGTTATCCGTTCGAAATCATCGATTAAATGGATGTTTTTGGGTAAATCTACAGAAGTAAAACGTGGCTCCCTACGTGCTAATAACAAATCTCTTCGTTCTTGATTGGCATTCAAGAAAGTCCACAGACTGGCATACATGGATCGGAATGAAGTGTCCATGCTATCGTGTTCCATGGCATATAGCTTATCTGAGGGAAACAAATGTGCGTTCCGTTGGGAAGCGCGCAAGCGGACGCATACTCGTTGCTCAGTGATGTACTCAATGTTCCCTTTGAATACCATGCAGTTGGTTACATTGTCTGAAGCCTGATTGCGCTCATAGAGTACTACAATATCGCCCGTACGAAAATTGTGGAGACACTCGTCTGTATAAGCTGGGATTGAAAAGGTAACTGAAGGGGCATGTGATAGGGTTGCTTTATTTTCGGTTAATTGTAAATCGTACAATATTTCACCGGCCATTCGTTTTTCTTTCAATGAATGTAACCACAGAGTAGCCATGCCGATACGTTTGTCATCGGCTACTCCACCCGTTTTCGACAAATAAAGTTCTTTAGTGATAAAGTTATATAGCGCATAGAAGTAAGATTTTTCAACCTCGTTGAGTAGGGTTAGCTTCGCTTGGAAATTTTGTATTTGCGGACTGAGGAATTGTTCCCAAAAACGTCCACGAAGTTTACGTACATTCAATGTTGATGGAGAGATTTGCGCCAACAGATTTTCGGTGTACGAGGGATGGTTATGCAACTGGACACCATATTCCATAGCCACAATGCGATTTCGTAAAGCAATAACCTTACGAACTTGTGTCCATGTGGTACGAGCCGGATATAGCAACGGGTAACGGGTATACAACAAAAAAGGACGTTGTTTCCGGTGGCTATAGTTCATACTAAATTCCAATACAGCCATATAGAGCAACATCTGTACCCGATTGTTCTCTTTGGGGAGTACTTTGCTCCTGTCGCTATATTCATCGGCTTTGCCTGATTTCATTTCAATAAAGCTACTCATGTCCCTTTGCATGTAGTCTAACCGTCCTTGTATACCTAAAGCTTCGCAGATATAAGAAGGCTCAAGCACGGCATCGGTCTTGTCGAGCCGATAGACAGCCTCGTCGAAGGTGTGTTGAACCGTTTTGCTCAAGTGGTCAAAATGCATACGACAATCATCGAAGAAAGCCTTTTCCTTCTGCTTGTCGTACAAATCTTCGCAAGCAGCTAATTCTATGGTGTATTGACGGAATGCCTTTTGCATGGTTTCCCGATAATCGGGCAAATTCCCATCGGCATAAATCCATTCATCAAGGAAAAGATTGGCTATATTACCCAATAATAAAGGACGGGTATTCTCAATGGGCATCAGCCGGTTCATAAAATAGTTGGCAGGATGATGCCCATAATCGCGATAGCACTCGGCCAACGAACTGATGTCTATCAGATAATCGGGCTCAAGGACGATGAATGAAGGATAAAAAATGCCGTTTTCATCGATAGTAACGTCTAACAAATTCAATGAAGCGTCTTTCCAGAAAAAAGGAATATTATCCGTAAACTCATCGTTCACGGTTTCTACTTTATAGCGTACCTTTAATTTTTCTTCCAATCGTTCGGAAGCATGTACATAGAAAAAATTATCGTCGGCATATTCAAACTTTACACGTAATCGACGAATCGTTCTTTTTCCCGAATTCCGTATGTTTTCATTTTTCATATCGTCTGCACAAACAGAAAATCACACCAATTATAATGCAAAACTACAAAAGTTTTCAGTATTCATTCAGTACAAAAGAAAAAAAAACGGGTCTTATTATATAAATTGATCTTATTATGCAGAAAAAAAATATCCTATTATTATTCATTTGCTTTTTGGGAATGTCCGCATTTGCTCAAAATACCCGGCAAGTTCCTAATCTTTCCCAAGTAGGGGCTCAAGCGTTGCCTATTAATATTGAACCAATAGGGGAACTGCCTTTCAATATGCCACAACCTACTGTACCTGTATTCCCTGAATACACAGTCAATTTAAAAGACAAGGGTATCAGCGAAGACTGTCTAATATCTCCCATTGTCAACCAAGTGATAGAAGAAGTCAGTAAGCAAGGTGGTGGAACAGTCGTTGTTCCTGCCGGACATTGGAAGTCAGGAAGAATCACTCTAAAGAGCAACATTAACTTACATTTGGAAAATAATGCTATCATAGAATTTGGAGGAAAAGCCGAAGATTATCTCCCGGCAGTATTTACTCGCCATGAAGGTATTGAAATAATGGGCCCCGGCGCTTTTATTTATGCTTATAACGAAAAGAATATTGCCGTGACAGGGAAAGGGATGATTATGGGGCCTTCCCTTGAGGCTGAAATTCGCAAACGTCCCAACGGGGCTTCTGTAGTTGAAAAGGACATTCCTTGGGAAATGCCTATAGCCCAACGCATATATGATGGAATGGAAGGACGGACCTTTTATCGTCCCAAAACCATTTCTCCTATCTGTTGTACCAATGTACTGATAGAAGGAGTTCAAATAGAACGTAGTGTGTTATGGAATGTTGTTCCCATTTATTGTGAGAATGTTATTATCCGTGGTGTTACCGTTAATTCAACAGATGTTCCCAGTGGAGATGGAATTGATATTGAATCATGTAAAAACGTTTTAATAGAATATTGTACCTTGAACTGCGGAGACGATTGTTTCACACTAAAAGCCGGTAGAGCCGAAGACGGTCTTCGTGTAGGCCGTCCAACGGAAAATGTGGTTATCCGACATTCTTTGTCAAAACACGGTCATGGTGGAATTACTTGGGGCAGCGAAACAGCGGGTGTCATTAAGAACGTATATGTACATGATTGTGTGTTCAATGGAACAAGAGCAGGGTTGCGTTTTAAAACACGCCGGAATCGTGGAGGTGGTGCCGATGGCGTTTGGGCAGAACGTTTACGTATGATGAATGTGGGGAATGTTTTTACTTGGGACTTATTGGGTAGTGCCATATACATGGGAGAATTGGCTGCACGTTATCCTGAAAGGCCTGTGAACGACTTGACTCCCGATATAAAGAATATTCATGTCAAGGATTTCGTGGTAGAAGGAGCGAATTGGTTAGTGGCTGCTAACGGAATACCTGAAATTCCTTTTAGCAACGTACTGATAGAAAATGCGCAGGTAAAGACCAATCAGTTGGTTCGTTCTCTAAATGATGTCAATGGTTTCACTATACGGAATGTAGAAATAGAATCTGAAAAAGATACCATCAAAATATTAGATGGTCGAAACATAAACTTTGAAAATCTCAAGGTACATGTTCCGACCAACAAAATTAATGTTATTATTGAGGGTAAACGTTCTGAAAATGTTACCTTTAAAAATGTAACTCACAAAGATGGTAAAAAACTTGTTATCTCGAAGAAGCGTTCAAAAAAGCCTTAAGCTGATTGCTAATTTGTTTCATTCCTTTGATTGAAGGATGACCATTGATTTTGTCTATGCCTTGTAGCTCCAGACATTTGATACCATAATGTTGGCAGATGGTTTTTACGGATTCGTCGATTTCGTCTTTCAATTCATCGTTCAATAGGAAGATTATTTCCACATTCGGATAGTAATCAATCATCTTTTCGAGCAAACAAGCCATGGCGGGACGAAATGAAAACAAATCTTCACGCGTCCAGTTCTCATATTGATATTCACCAATGGGTGAACCGGCCCATGAATCGTTTGTGCCTCCAAATACTAAAATAATGTCGGGAGTTCCTAAATTTTTCAGACGGGTGATGAAAGAACGGTCGCTGTAATCTGTAAAATCAGGTTTTCCACGTTTGTATCCCGAATAACTGATGGTGGCTCCCGAGAAAGAATTATTTACGCACAAACGGTAGCCATTTTCTTTGATGAACTGATGCCACCAGGTTTCGCGTACATGGTGCACATCGGTGTTTTCGGCTTTCGGATTGTCCCAATACCATACGGCATTAGTGTCGGGTTGCAGATAACCTTGGAAGGTGGAATACGAGTCGCCCAAGATAGAAATAGTTTTGGCGCTTTGCGCCATAGCTGTTGAGGCGAACATTGTCGCAAACAGTAAACAAAGAACAGAGTTTTTCATGTCAGTAAAATCAATAATTCAAGTGACAAAGTAACGAAATTTTAGTGCCTCCTACAAATAATGTGGAATGAAAAATATATAAAACTTGGATATGTCGGAAAAATCTTTTTTATTTGCATATAAAATAAGGTATAAAAAATAAGTTGCATCAGTTTTGTAGTGTCATCCTGAGCGAAGCGAAGGATCTGAAAAGCATCAGTGGTGTCATTTTTTTCATTTCACTAAATTGATATTACCATGAAACGCACACTTACATTTATTTGGGCTATTTGTATAGCAATGACATTTTTGGGACAAGAGTATTCTCCTTTGGATGCTTCACAGCCAATTGAGTTTAAAGGGGACCGTATTATATATAACCATCAGGAGATAGTATTGGGACCTAAGACTTTCTTTATAGACGGACAATTGTCGGAGGAAACAGTAAAAAAGCAACCATATGTATACCGTTCTTTCAATGAGGCGGCTGAACATTTTACGGCTGGTACGGAACAGGAACCCATGAAAGTGTATATTGCTCCTTATGTCTATTGGATAGACGATCCTAATGATACAGAAATAAAAAAAGGAAAAAACGGACGGGAACCGTTTGGCTTGATTGTGAAATGCCCCTATTTGCATCTGATAGGTTTGAATGACAATCCTCGGAATGTGGTATTGGCATCGTGGCGTGGACAGACGCAAGGAGCTGTAGGTAACTTTACCATGTTCGATTTTTGGGGAGACGGAATGGTGGTGAAGAATCTTACTATGGGGAACTTCTGTAATGTGGATCTGGAATTTCCTTTAAAAAAAGAGTTGGGACGCAAAAAACGTAATTCGGCCATAACCCAAGCACATGTAGCTTATTGCCATGGCGATAAGATATATGCTGAAAATGTTCACTTTATCAGTCGTTTGAATATGAATCCGTTGAATGGTGCAAGGCGTATCTTGTTCAATAAATGTCACATGGAGAGTACGGATGATGCATTGACAGGCACAGGGGTGTATCTTAACTGTACATTGCATTTCTATGGCGAACGTCCCTTTTGGAGAAGCGATATGGGAGGTGCCGTTTTCTTGAATTCTGATTTTTATATAAAGCATAATAATGACAAGCAATATTTCTGTAAAGCAGTAGGCCCGTTGAGTATTGTGGATTGTCGTTATCATACCGACCGTCAATTGTATGCCGGTTGGACGACCTATCCTACCGATTGGCTTCGTTGTTATCAATACAATGTACAAATGAATGGCCGGCCCTATGTCATTGGTTCTTCTAAACCTTATAATACCATTTGTATGGACCAGTTGGAACAACTAAAGGCTTATCGGGTGGAAGTGGATGGTGAAGTGGTATATAATACCTATAATCTGTTGCGGGGGGAAGATGATTGGGATCCGATGAATGTACGCGAGAAGATAGAAAAGGTTAGTAAAAAGGCAGGTAAGGATTATACCCAAATGGCTACATGCTTATCTGTAGCGCCATTGGAAGCCGTTCTTCAAACGGGTGGTGAACCGTTAAATTTGAAGGCTGTTGTAAAAGGGCACTGCAATTATATATTAAATAATGTACCTATCCATTGGAAAGTACAGCCGGGTTATGAGAAGTATGTGAAACTTTATCCTACAGATGGATATGAGTGTGTGGTAGAGGCTTCCAATCATGAAGATGAACCCAAGCACTTTACAGTGATAGCCTCGGCCGATGATGGCTTGGAATGTGCTGTAGAATTGACCGTTTCGCCCGATTTCATCGAAGCACCAGCCTTTATACAGGCTCCGGAATTAAAGATTGACAAGGGCAAAGCTACTGTTAGCTATACCTTGGATTTACAAGGACGGGAGGATCAGTCGCTCATTACTTGGTATCGCTGTACAGACAAAAATGGCGCAAACGCTATACCGGTGGCAGTATCCCGCCTGGACGAACCAGAGTATACATATGACTTGCGCAAGGAAGATGTAGGTTATTATCTGATGGTAGGGGTTGCTCCCAAGCATTTGCGTTGTTTGCCGGGTAAGGAAGTACGTGTGGTATCGAAAACTTCGATTAAAAGAGGGAAAATTGTAGAAACTAATGTGTATGAGACCAATTTCCAGAATTTCCCAAGTAAGAATCAGCCTCAATTAATACCCGGTTTCTGGACATTGGACGGTTATAAACCAATAGATACGAAAGAATATCTTTGGGAGGTAGATATGTCTAAGGATTATTGGATATATGGTCAAGGTTTCAATGGTGCAAGGGGGACAGGTTTGCTGCAAGACCAGAAAGGAGCGCGTCTGCTCTATACTCCGTTGGAAAAGAATTATGGTGATATGGAAGTGAATCTATATGTAGATCCTACCAAGATGGCCGGACAAGGTTTCGGTAGTGCTACAGGACAATATATGGATGTTTACATTAAATTCGATACCCGTACATTGACCGGTTATGCCCTGCGCATAATCCGTACTACGAAATTTAGCAATGCAGTAGATTTCTTCCTGGTGGAATATAAAGAAGGTAAAACAACCCCGTTGACATCACCTGTTTCATCCATTTGTTATCGTACAGGTTGTTCCATTAATTTGAAGGTTGAAGGCGATATACTCACTGCTCATGTGGAAACTGAAACTCCCCTTCCACCGATGCGAAGTGCGGAATTAGTGTCTAAAGTAGACTTAGATGCTCGCATAAATCCAAATAACTTTGGAGGTGTAGGAATACAGCATACCGGATCTTGTGGAGAAAGTACTACCATGTTGAAGTGTTTGAAGATAGAATGGAAATAATAAAATAAGTGGGTGTGTCGAAATGCACATCCACTATTTTTTTAGGCACGGATTACACGGATTTTACGGATAATTCAATGTAAACATACACTAAAAACCGTGTTAATCCGTGTAATCCGTGCCTAAAATACATTTACGACACAGGCTCTTATTTTATTTCTTCAAGAAGTCTGCACGCATAGGAGCGAAACAGTCGATGAGGATACCTGGCTCAATACATACACAACCGTGAAGTACGTCAGGTTCCATATAAAGTCCATCGCCTGCCGATACAACTTTCGTTTCATCGCCTACTGTAAATTCAAACTTACCGCTGGCTACGTAGGTGGTTTGGGTGTGTGGGTGTGTGTGGGGGGTACCTACAGCACCGGCTTTTTCGAATTTTACTTTCACTAACATTACATCGTCGTTGTAACCCATAATTTGACGGACAATGTTTTCGCCGGCTGGTTCCCATTGTACATCATTTTCGAACAAGAATGTTCCACTTTTTGTTGTCATAGTCTTTACTTCTTCAGCTTTTACTTCATTTTCACATTTTTGATTGTTCTCGGCTTTTTGTGCGCAACTTCCTAAGAATAAAGGAAGGGCCATGGCACAAAGCATACTCATGTTTTTCCAAAACTTTTTCATGATAATAAAATATAGAATGATTAAAACTTTTCCAAAGATAGCAATAAAAAGTTGAAGTTATATGGTATTGATTAAAATTTACACAGAAAAAACCAATTATTTTCATT
>CAZFDP010000069.1:0-7268 GCA_964518185.1 uncultured Phocaeicola sp.
ATACCGAACGCGTTTATTTGAACGGTAAGCAAATCTTGGAAAGAAATATGTTCCTTACTCTCCGTCCGGCCCGTTACATTACATTAGGTGCAGCTATGGATGGTGGTAATCCGTTCAGCGGTTATATCCACTCCCTTGAATTCTACGACAAGGCTTTCAACGAAGCCGATGTCAAGGCAGCTTACAAGGAAAAGTCGGATACCGATGACAAGATTTCTTTCGATAGCGAATTGGCTATCAAGACACGCATCCTCTCTCCTTCTCTTATCGAAGTAACCGTAGTGGACGACAAGGGTGAAAAAGTAGAATCGGGCTTGCTGACTTATAAATATGGTACAACTTCCGACAAGGCTGCTACCGAATGTAGCATGAGCGAAGGAACCAACAACTCTTCTCTCCTGCTTTCTACAGATGGTAAGAGTGAACAGAAATGCTTTGTAACCATTACAGACGATAGTGGTGCCTTCAAGAAAACCATTTCTACTGAAATCACTATCCCTGGAGATATGTTTACCCACTTTGGCGACGATTTCTCGGGTAACACCCATAATTGGGACGGTGTGAATATGCCTAAGAAAGCTACTTGTTCAGTCGAAAACGGTGTATTGAAACTTACTTCGGCCGGCACTAACTTCAATATGAACAAAGCTGAAAACGGTTTACTTCAATACAAGGAAGTGAAGGGTGACTTTATTGTTCAAGGTAAGATTGCCGCTTTGGCCGGTCAGGAAGAAAAGAAATCGCCGGCTTATAACGAAGGGGGTATCTTGGTTTTGGACGATTCCAATGCCCAGGCACAAAATATCCTTCAGATAGGTGCTTTTCCCAGCTATAATTGCGGTAATATGCTTACAGTAGTTGGTCCCCGTATCGGTCGTCCGCAGTTCCCTTCGGCCAATGGTTGGGAGTACGATCCTTACGTGCAGATTGAGCGCATAGGCGATGTATTCTATATCCGTACCAGTGCCGATGGCAAGACTTGGACAGAAAAGGCGGGTTCTCCTATCGAAATCAAGGATATGGCAAATAAGACCTTGAAGGTAGGTTTCTACCACACCACCTATTCCGATAACGAAGGTTGGGCATCCTTTGATGACTTCAACCTCTGGCAGAAGAAATAAAACATATCTGTAATACAATATTTAGGAGGCTGTGTCAAAATAAAAACATGCTATCATTATGTCGTGTCATTTTTCGCTTCGCTCAACAACTCGTCTGAACGAAGTGAAGAATCTGTTTACATAAAGTAGATGTAATCAGATCCTTCGCGATGCTCAGGATGACACTTTGATAGGAAATTTCTATTTTGACACACCCTCCTAAAATACGTTTATGACACACTGTTTTTATTCTATCTTTAAACTATGAATGGGATTTACTCTTGCAGCTATCCAACTATGGATACCAACGGTAAGCAGGGCAACGGCCCATACAACCAGGAACGGCAGGACAAATTGTAATGCCGTAACCGTTGGGCGATAGACAAATTGTTCCAACCACCATTGCATGATGTACCAGGCTATAGGCATGGATATGATGTATGCCAATACGATTTGTCCAAGGAACGGACGGTTGAGCAACCATATAATGTTCAGCGTAGAGGCACCGTGAACCTTTCGGATGGCAATCTCCCGGGTACGTTGACGGACGGCATACCATGAAATACCGAATACCCCGAAGCAAGTGAGCAACAAGGCGATGAGGGAATAGGTATTCAGGATGCTGCCCAGTTGGGTTATATCCTTGTTCTGTTCCATAAACTGTTGGTGTATATCCTGATAGATGAATTCTTGTCCATCGAACATTTCTTTCCACGCTTGCTCTATCCGTTTGAGAGTAGCCTCGCGCTCCTCTGGTTGCAAGCGGATTTGCAGGTATTTGCCTACTTGTCCCATATAGGTGGAGCCTGCATCATATATGCTGATAAGCTGTGGCACGGTTTCTTTTTGTAAGGATTGAGTGGGATAATCCTCAATAATTCCTCCAAGGATAGATTCTGCACTACTGACCCAAGGAAGAATATCTTTCAAAGTCTTTTGTCCGATGTCTTCAGGGGTAATGCCTTTCAAGCGGGCATAACGCTCGTTCAGATAGAAACTTCTTCCGTATTTTTCTATGGCTTCGGTTGGCGGAATTCCTTCCGTTATGCGAACATTTAAGGTAGAGAAGAACGAAGTGCCTGTATCGATATTTCTTACAGGAAATCTTTCTTCAGTTCCGTCGGGATGAGTAACGGAATGTTGGGCTAAGAAGCCGCTTAACACCGAATTGGAGGAAAGAGTCATGCTTTCAATTCCTTCCGGTCGTTCGGCCAACCGTTGCAGGAGGGGTTGCAGACGAGGTCCACTCATCATATCCCCCACCTCAATCAAATTCTCATAACGGAAGGCCCGTTGCTCGATTTGCTTCATCTGGTTTTTGGCTATGGTGGTGGCATATACTAAGGCGAGCGACAACATAAATTGCAAGGTAACCAAGATTTGTACGATGCGTTGCTTGCCTCGTCCGGCATATTGCTTGCGATATTCGCTGAGCGACTGGTGCGACAACCGATGGCTGATGTACACTCCCGGCACTACAGCCAATAGCAAGGCAAAGCCCAACAATGAAGGCAATACTTGCCAACTGAAGAAGAAGCTGTAAGCCAAGCGGGTGGAAAGCAAATGGTTGAACAGAGGCAAAATGTCGTTGATAAGTAACAGCGACAAGAGGAAGGCAATAGTTACCGTCAGTGCGGCATCCAGAAACAACTGCATACGGATTTCCTTCAGCTTGGCACCCATCAGCTTCTCGATGTGAATCATCTTGAGCTGTTGCAAAGTGCGACTGAAGTTCAGGTTACTGTAATTTAGACAAGCGATGACCAATACCAACAAGGCCGATACCAAGGCGATATAGAGCTGTTGTACATTCGTGTGATGGAAGAAGGATGGCAGAGGCTGCGGCTTTCCGTTGGCGTTGTCTGTGAAATAAATATCCTTTACGGGGTCGATATAATAGTGTGTTTGTCCCGGCAATAAGGTGGGCACTTCGTCATCCTTTATCTTTTGTGTCAAAGCCGCTACGTCGGTGTCTTCCTTCAGTCTCAAGAGCGTAGGACCTCCGGAGTAGTTGGGGCTGATAGCGGTAAGCATATCAAATTGCAGGAGAGATTGCGGACGGTCCTCCAACACAGCAGTTACCCGGTAGGTTTTCTTCTTTCCCTCCAAGATAACGGTTTCCACCTGTTCCCCTATCCCACTCCGATCACCGAACAACCGGCGGGCAAATGATGCGGAAAGTGCCACTTGGTCGGGCACGGTCAGAACTTCCTTCAAGCTTCCTTCCTTGGTGGTATAGTCAAAAAAGGAAAGTAGGGTGGAATCCGCTTGTACGAAAGTCACATCCGTCAGCGTATGGCCTTGGTATTGCAAATGAGGTATGATTATGGAGTTGATACGGAGCATTTGTTCCACTTCGGTATAGCTTTCCTTGATTTGTTTGGCGGCATTGGGTGTGACGTATGCCGACTTCATCCCCTCCTCCATCGGAGCGTCCTGTCGCAGAATGTAGATGTTCTCCCGATGGGGGTTGGTGCTTTCAATGTTGTATTCATGAATAAAATAAGTAACCAATAGGTTGGTACATGCCAGCCCTACCGTGAGGCTGAACAAAGAGATGCAGAAATACAGCTTGTTTCTCCACCAATTCCGGAGTGTTAATTTCAGATAGATGTTCATAACTTTTGTTTTTTCTTGATTCTTTCTTTTTTATATTGTCATTCACTCTTCACCACCTCTGCCGGATTGATATTTGCAACCCGAATGGTATGTCCAATTAACGTAGTAAAGGAAGTACTGATGGTAAACATGGCAGCTAATGCAAAAAGCCACCACGATATGGGTTCACGATAGGTAAAATCCTGTAAGTAATATTGGATGGCGGCATAACTTAAAGGGATGGATACCACAAAGGAACCGACTATTAGGTAAGCGTATTTCTTGGTCAACAATACGAGTAAGTCGCGGAGCGAGGCTCCATGTACTTTACGGAGCGCGATTTCACGATATCGTTGGCGTACATCGTAGAGTGAAATACCATAAAGGCCCAAGCAAGAAATGAATAAGGCAACGAGAGCAAAGACTGTATAAATACTTGCATTGCGGTAGTCCTCCTCATAAAGGTGATGAATTTCGTCTTCAAGAAATGAATACTCAAATTCTCCATTGCCCATAACTTCTCGGTGGACTTCTGTCATATATTCTATCAGCTTCAGCTTGTTGGCAGGATGGAACTTAATATACACTTTCCCATCCATACGGTCATCATAAAATTCGTTGCTTTCGAATGCACAGATTAAAGGAAAAGGCTTTTGGGAGAGGTGTCGGACTTGGAAGTCACCAATTACCCCCACAATCTTGTATTGTCTGGGAGATCCCGGCTTTCCAGTCAAGGTTTCCGTGGAAATGTCCGTAATTCCATATACTTTCTTGGCGGTTTCGTTGATAAGGATAAGTTCTGTCGGATACCGTTCTTTTATGTCAATGCTGTCTATCCACAACCTACCTTCTTTGGCCGGTATTTCTAACATTTCGAGGAACTTACGTGAATAATATCCGTAGGCAGCATCCACGTATGAATTATCGCTGTCTTTTTTCTTCATACTTACGAAAGGTGACAGCTTCAATGGGCTACGGGCAAAGTCCCATTGTTCGACCAAGGGAGACGCTTTCAACTTTTCCACGATTTGTGCCGCTTTCTTTTGGTTTTGGCGCCACATTTCATTAAAGTCCATGGAATTATTGTAGTTGAGGAACGTGCATTGCATGATGTCTTTCGTGCGGAATCCCAAATCGGTATGAAGCATACCGTGAAGTTGCTTGATAGCAAACAGAGAGAGTACAATAAGACTGAAAGTAAGGATGTATTGTATTGTCAGGAAGATACTGCGTGATACAATCGATTGCCCACAGATGTTTATACTTTGTAGCGAGGTGATGGGAGCGGAGAGAGTATAACGCAGGAATGGATAAATGGTGACCAGAAGCGGAAGAACCAACAGGAATCCACCCATGACTATTAAAATAAATGCATAGTTGGGAGCCAGTTCCTTCATTCCTAACCAAGAAGACAACAACACAGAAACCACTTCCACCAAAAGTCCGGCGAACATCAATGCAGCAAAAACAATCAGCATGTTTTCTGTCCATAGTTGAACGAACACTTGCCATCGGCCGGCTCCGAATACTTTCTTGATACCGAATTCACGTCCACGTTTCAGAGTGAGTACGGTATGGATATTGGTATAATTGAACAATCCTACACCTAATGACAATACGATGATGATACTGAGTACAATTATATTTTGCATGTTGCCGTGTTTTGTCCACATGTCATCTATTGTTGTATTAAAATAGAAATCCTTCAACGGGAAAAGTTGGCTGCGAAAAGGTTGGATGGAATAGTTCTGTGCAGACAAATCCACAATTTTCTCTTTCTTGTTTAGTACTTGGTAGTCATGGTTTGGATTGAGACGTACAATACTATAAAACATTCTGTACCAATGGCTTCCTTTGTGCGAAACCGGCAACAAGAGTTCAAATTCGAAACTGCTTCGAGGATTCTCGGTATCGACTACTCCTACTACGGTCACCATCTTGTTGGCAGAACTTAAGAAAGTTTGTCCAATGGGATGTTCGTTGCCGAAAACTTCTTGGGCAAATTTTTTACTGATGATAACATCGTTGGGCGATTCCATTACCCGTTTCCCACTGATTATTTGAAAAGGCAGAATGTCCAAAAAGTTATTGCTTACAACCATTGTCTGACTGTTGTATCTTCTTTCGTTTACCGTAATGAAATCATTTTCCAAAAAGGCAAAGTCAGTAGATGCTTCGATGGCAGAATTCCCTTCTTCATCGGTAAAAGGCTTGCTTCCATAACCTTTGATGTTACCGAAATCTGCTTGTCGGGATTCATATTCATTCGTAACGATGAATATGTGTTCTTTTCCTTTAAAATTATCCACCGTCAGTTCTCGGTGGATGTATCGCAACAGGATAATACAACAAGCCAAGCTGAACGCCAAGCCCAATAAATTAATGATGGTGTACGATTTGGCACGTATCAAAAAGCGCACGGCATACTTCAATGTTTTCATGTATATAGTTTTTCTTGATTATTCATTTCTTTATTCCTTCCTGATAATCTCTGCCGGATTCACTTTCGTTATCAGGTAAATGCGGAAGCCAACCGTAAGGGCAATGATGAGCGTCATACCCAGGAAGATGCCGCCATAGAACCAAACACCGGTGTCGATAAAGATGGCATAAATCCGTTTCATTATGCTTAGGATAGCACTCACAATGGGGAAGGCCAATGCTGCTGTTACCACCAACAACCAGATGTAGAGACGGGCAAAGATAAGCACAATGTCTTTCAAACCGGCACCGTTCACCTTGCGGATGGCCATTTCCTTGCGACGGTATTCCGTATCTAAGGTGATGGCGGCATAGATACCCAATAGCGAGATGACCAAAGCCACCACGGCCATGAAGCCCACAATACCGCGGAACTTGAATTCGAAAGCTTGCACTTCCTTGATGTCGTCCATCAGGGTGTTGTATTTAATCTCGATGCTCTCGGGCAACCGCTTCTGGAAGAAAGTTTCCAGTGATGCTTTGGCCTTGGCCTTTTCGCCCGGATGGCACTTCACGTAACAATGAGCAAAATAATCACTAAAATCGTCCACTAAGAAAGCAAAGCCGTCTACATCCATTCCACCTCTTTGTGTGCTGATGATGAAAGGCTCTGTAATGCCTGTTACGGTGTATATCTTGTCGAAGTAATGATACATGGAGAAAGTCTTGCCCATCATTTCCGTTTGGTAATGTTTTTCCAAGATAGCATCCACCATCATGTCGCCGGGGCCTTCCAGGCCTCTTCCGCTACGGACAGGAATCTGCATAAACTCCAGGAAGTTGGGAGTGACAGAATTCAAAGGAATATTCATGTGTGATTCTGAATTTCCTTTTTCGGTATAAAGCACATTGCCCGATACGCCGTGTGTATACCGGATGTCCGAAATCAGGATGTCCTTTACCCCCGGAAGGGTGCGTATCTCTTCTACCAATGTGCGCTTTTCTGCTGTAGTGATGAAACTGAAATCGAATGAGATGCTGAATATCTCTTCTTTCTCTTCGACGGAGAGTGAGCTGAACACCTCCTTGGCACTCTTTTCGGCTTGCAGATAAAGCGTAATCGCAAACGATACGAATATCCAGCAGATA
>CAZFDP010000069.1:7368-8710 GCA_964518185.1 uncultured Phocaeicola sp.
GGGGCCGACAATTCCATAAACAAGCCTGTAAACAATCCGCATACCACAATAAGCAAGGCCGATTGCACACTGAGCATACCCCATAAGTGTCTTCCTTTGGCACCGTTTACACTCCGCAAGCTGTATTCGCGGATGCGGGTCATATAGCTTCCTGTAAGGAAGTGGAAGAAGTTCAGCATACCTACGAGCAGAATCAATACACCGGCGATGGTGACGATGCTTGCCATTTGGGTACATCCCATACTTTCCCAAGTATTCTTGCCCATAGGTTCTGCACCGATTTCCATTTCCTGGCCCCACATTTCCATAGTAAGGTTCTTTTCTTTCAGCTTTTCTGCAAAAGCTTTCATGTCTACACCTTCTTTCAGTAAGGCGTATGCTACGGTGCCTGTCATGCCCGGCCGGTGAAAGCCTTCGCGCAACATCCCTTCGCTATCGTTCATGACCCATGCATCGATGTTTCGCATGAATACCAAGCTGTTGTTGGCCGGGATGTCCTTTATCACAGCTTGTATGGTGTAGGCTATGCCTCCGTTGCGGGGAGTGCTTGGGGGCGAAACGGGGAGGCTTTGTGTCAAAACCATCTGTTTGCCAATGGCCAAATGCGCATCGCCATACACCTTTCGTGCATGGCTTTCGCTCAATACAATGGCATTGGGCGTTTGTGCAGCCACCTCCCACGAACCGCTCACCACTTCGGGAGTAAATACGGTATGGTAGGCAGTATCCACTTCCAACATTGACAAGGTGTAGGGCAATTGCTTGGGACCTACTTCCATGTTATAGTCGCGTTTGCTGGAGTAGCTCACTCTGGCGAAGGCCTCCACATCGCTTTCCATGTGTGGCCTTACTTGTTGAATCAGGTTGGCGGGTACTCCCGAAATATGCCCTATTTCTTTTCCGGACAACCCGAATTCGGCAATCCGTACCCGCTTCTCAAAGTTCTCGTCTATGCTATAGAGGTAGCGAGTACAATACAAACAAATGCTGAAGCAAAGCAATGCTACAGACAGCCCCAATACCGAAATGAGGTTTTGCGTCTTGTATTTCCAGATACAGCGGAAAGCTGTGATGATGTAATGGATTAACATTTCTGATTTCTGATTTATGATTTATCTTTTCTTCTATTCTTCTTCACTTTTGTCATCCTTCTTTTTGTCATCCTGAACGGAGTGAAGGATCTGTTTGCATCCACGTTTATGTCTTCAGATCCTTCGCTAACGCTCAGGATGACAAGAGGAGCCTCAGGATGACAGGAGGGTGTTCCTCAGGATGATTAGGAAGGTGTTCTTTATTCCTTCCTGATAATCTCTGCCGGATTCACTTTCGTTATCAGGTAAAT
>CAZFDP010000070.1:0-8683 GCA_964518185.1 uncultured Phocaeicola sp.
CTTCTTCTGCCGATTCGTCGGGATGAGGCGACTCGAACGCCCGACCCCTACGTCCCGAACGTAGTGCGCTACCAACTGCGCTACATCCCGATTGCTTTCGCAAGTGGTGCCACCAGGAATCGAACCGGGGACACAAGGATTTTCAGTCCTTTGCTCTACCAACTGAGCTATGGCACCTTGCTGAATTGCGGGTGCAAAGGTAGATAGTTTTTTTTAATGGTGCAAACTTTTTGATGGTTTTTTGAAAAATCAAGTATTAATGTTCAAATTTGATTACCTTTGTAACTTCACCAATAAATATGAATTGTAATGAAGTGCATGTTTTTTGTTTTAGCTTGCTTTTTGACTTTACTATCCTTTTCGGCTTGTGCGGACAAGGAATCGGTAATCAAGCCTCGTGTATTAATCAGTACGGATATAGGCGGAACTGACCCCGACGACAATCAGTCTATGGCACATCTGCTGATGTATAGTGATAGGTTTGAACTGGAGGGATTGGTTTCATCGCCTTCGTTCGGTAACGGGTCGAAGGAGGAGATTCTTCGAATGATTGATTTGTACGAAAAGGATTTCCTGAAACTCAGTAAGCATATCGAGGGGTTGATGACTCCCGAAGAGCTTCGTCCGCTATGCAAGCAGGGTAGAAGAGGAAATTTCCCTTTCTTGGGTATAGACGAGCCAACCGAAGGGTCGGACTGGATAGTACAATGTGCCCGTATGGAAAGTGACCGTCCGTTGTGGGTATTGGTCTGGGGAGGATTGGAAGACTTGGCACAAGCACTTCGTACTGCCCCGGATATCGCAGATAAAATCAGGGTGTATTGGATTGGAGGCCCCAATAAAAAATGGTGTGTAAATAGCTATACCTACATCGTGGAGAATTTCCCGAACCTTTGGATGATAGAAAACAATGCTTCGTACAGAGGCTTCATTGCCGATGCCAAGAATCCCTCCAAGTATCATGGGGGCTATTATGAGGCTTGCATAAAGGAGGCAGGAAACTTGGGTGCCGATTTCAAGGATTATTACGAAGGCAATGTAAAGATGGGCGATACTCCTTCCTTATTATATTTGATGAAGGGAAATCCGGATACTCCCGAAGGGGAATCATGGGGAGGCAGTTTCGAAAAGATGACTCAAAGCCCCCGCACGGTATTTAATCGTCATACTACGCTTCAGGATACTGTTCCTGTCTATTCGGTGATAGAGTATCGATTCGAAGGACCGGTAATAGATGAAGAACCGGGCACACCTTGCTTTACCTATCGCATAGACAAACAGGATTGGAGCGGTTGTTATTTGGGGAATGGTGTTTATGGAGTGCGCTATGCGGCTAAGGCACCGGCTACATTGGATTATGTCATTACTTCAAGCATCAAAGAATTGGATGGAACCAATGGAAGTATTGTGGTCAGTGAATTATGGCCGGGAAAATGTACGGAAACGGCTTATCCGTTGGGCAACAATTGGTATACAGATAAAGGGGATTCCGCTCTTTTCGGTGGTAAATGGCAAGGATTTGAAACCGTTGCCCAATGGCGGGAAGAAGTCCTCGCCGATTGGGCAAAACGATGGGATTTGTTGAAGAAATAAAACTATTTCTCGCGTCGACAAGGTGATTCGTTCATAAACAGATGTGATTTATGATAACCGCCAAAGTCAACGATAATCTTTTGGAATACGATTCCCGGATCCAAAGGCTTGATGATTAGTGTTTGTGGGCCTTTGGCTTTGTTCTCGATCGTCAGCGGAACTTGACTCTCTACTACTCTGCCGGCTACGGTGGGGTAGTAGATGGAGTAGATGTTTTCCGGTTCTTCGTTCAAATTGGCATTGAAGTTGATTGTCTTCGATTCATTGCTTTCAAATCCTACAGTGTATGTATGACCGGTCGGATCGTGGAAAGCCAAGGTGGATTTTACAACCACATGAACGGTTACTTGCTTTACATCTTCGGGCAAATCCAACTTGTAGCTCAATGAAGCATTGTCGGTAGGTTGGGTATATGGCATCAGAGCAACCCCGCTTAATGTTCGTCCCATGTAGGGGATGGTGGTCCATTGGGTAGATTCGGGAGCCTCGGCCTTATAATAATGTTCGGCTTCCATTACAACTACCTTGTTCTGTGCCTCGAATACATATCCGCCTTCTCTTGTATCTTCAATGCGGAATATCTCAGGCAATTTGTCGGCAGGGAAGTTATCGTTCCAACTGGTGTAGCCGATGTGCTTTTGAGTCATCATACCATTCCATTTGCCGTTGGCCATGTGGTGATTGAAGTCGTGACACAATTCAGCGTCACGCTTGAAGGTTTGTTCTACTTTGTCGGCCCACTCATTGGCTTTCGGATTATTTTCTTTATACAGCTTGTGGTTCATGGCTTGGGCATAGTACATTTCATAGAGATTGGCCATGGCCTGTACGGGGAAAAGTATCAGTTGCTTGTAGGCATCCTTGTATTCGGGCTTCAGAGTGATGTATTGACGCAAGGCTTCGGCTTCCAACTTCAGGTATTCGTCCGAAACTTGTTTCCATTCACCGTTTTCAATGTTGTAAGTTTGGGAGTTGAGCATTTCAGGAGTTACCCTTCCGTTGTATTTGGAATACAGGTTCAAGATTCGCATGGCTTCGTCGGCCTGGTCTTCACCGAATTGTTGTGCACAGAAAGCGCGGGTATGTTCCAATAAGTTGTTGGCGGTATATTGTTTCGGGTTCCATGCCATATCCATGAACAAGGAAATAGGATATTCCATGGGTTTCAAGTCGCCTACATTCAATACCCACAATTTGTCTACTCCGTAGCTATAGGTAAGTTGGAGCTGTTCCCATACGTGTTGGATAGGGGATACATTGAGCCATTTGGTGTTTCTTGGGGCGCCCACATAGTCTACATGGTAGTACATACCCCATCCGCCGGGGTGCTTCCTTTCTTCGGCATTGGGCAAACGACGTACATCGCCCCAATTGTCATCGCTGAGTAGCAATATTACATCGTCGGGTACACGAAGCCCTTTGTCGTACAATGTCTGAACCTCTTTATATAAAGCCCATACTTGTGGACGTTTCTTGGCCGGTTTTCCTGTAACCTCCTTGATAATCTTCCGTTGGTTGTCGATAATCTTGTACATCAACTTCATGATTCCTTCATAATCGGGAGTATATTCATCGTCATGGCCTTCTTTGCCTCCCATGGCGGTATCACCATCACCACGCATACCAATGGTGATGAGGTCTTCTGTATTCTTGGCCCGTTCCATCCCTTCGCGGAAGAATTGGTCTATTACCTTCTGGTTGGTGGCATAATCCCAGGCTCCATATTCCTTCCGGTTTCTGGCCCATTCCTGATGGTTGCGTGCCATCGGTTCATGATGCGATGTTCCCATAATTATGCCCATTTCATCGGCAGTTGGGCTGTTCAACGGGTCGTCGGCATAGAAACTCCATCCCCACATGGCCGGCCATAGATAGTTACCTCTCAAACGGAGTATGAGTTCAAATACCTTTTCGTAAAACTTATGGCCTCCGTAATTGGTGCCGAAAGTGTTCTTTACCCAACTGGTGAGGCAGGGCGCTTCGTCGTTCAAGAAAAGCCCGCGGTATTTTACGGCAGGTTCCCCATCGGTATATGTGCCATTCTTTATGCTGATGGTGGAGTGTTTCTGTACGGGTACATCGGCCCAATAATACCAAGGCGATACACCCATTTGTTCGCAGAGTTCGTAGATACCGTAAATGGCGCCACGCTTGTCGCTACCGGCAATCACTACTGCTTCGTCCATCCCTTCAAAAGGGTTTGCAACCGTTAGTAGGATATACTTTTCGTGTTTCCCTTTCAATTCTTTCCCGTCTATCTTTTTATCAGTGATGAGCTTTTGTATCCATCCGCTTTTATCGATGGTGCCTACAATGATAGCCCGTTTGACCGAAGGTTGGTGAATCAGTTCGGGGGTGATGCCTGTTACTTTCATGGCATCCTGCTGTAGGTTGGTAGCTGCCCGCCATACTCCCTTGTATTCATCTTTGTCGATAAGGATAGGGAGTGCCTTTCCGTTTTGTATCCAGACAAATCCGTTGGGAGTGAAGTCTACAAATGATTGGGCTGCTGATGCCGGCAAGCAGATGAACAGAGCCAGCAACATCAGAAAGCATAAATGTTTCAAATTCCTTTTCATGATATTAATTGTATTATATGGTTTCTATTGATGCAAAGATAGGGAAAATTAAATGGAACTCTTATTGATGTCGTTTCCTAATTTTTAATAGATGTTACAAATGGCATTCTTATGTTTCAATTATCTTTTTATATGTTACATGAATCTTTTGATATATTACAACATTGATGTAGTGCGAGTCTGTCCCTTGATTTATCGTGATTATAATTTGGCTTATTGTGAAAGAATACTTTATTTTGTCTTTATAAATATATGATATAAATGAAATGAGAAACCTTTTTTTACTTTGTTTTTCTATTTGGTTTGTTGCTGTAGGTGCCCAAGTGCGCATGCTTTCTACAGACAATGGATTGTCGAGTAGTTTGATTAATGATATTCTTCAAGATTGTAATGGAATGATTTGGATAGCTACGGAGGATGGATTGAATCGTTATGATGGTGCCAAGCTGACTGTTTATAAACATAACCCGTCGGATGAACATTCCTTATGCCATAATTATGTACGTACCTTGATGGAAGATAATAAAGGACGCTTGTTTGTTGGAACGTATGATGGAATTCAGCTTTATCATCCGGATACTGATAATTTTAGTAAGGTGGCCGTGTGGGAAGATGGTAATATCTTCCACAATAATGTTGTATTTTTCTTGGAACGCGACAATGGAGAAATATGGGCTTCAGGTAATACATTATGTAAATTGGATTGTGTTGATGGAAAATTGTTTGCCAGTAAATTGAAACTCTCAATGCCTACCCAAAAGGTGGATTATATGCAGGAGGATGTAAATGGTAATATATGGTCAGTGATTGCTGGAAGAAAGATTGCATTGATGAATAACAAAGGTGATGTTACTTATTTTTTGGAGGGCGATGAGGAACTGCATTTGACGGGTATGTGCGAAGGAGATGATGGAAGTATATATGTAGGCAGTATGGAGAAAGGTTTGTTGAAGTATGATACCAAGAAGGAACAGTTTATTCAAATACCCTATAATGGTAATTGTAATTTGCCAGTAAAATCATTATATAAAGATAATGAGGGGCATATTTATGCTTGTACGGATGGGATGGGAGTAAAGATATTGAATCGAAAGGGACAAATGTTGGTTGATACCTTTTTCGATTTGGGCAATCTTGACTCCAAACGATCGAAAATTCATTTCATGCTAAAGGATAATTCAGATAATATATGGTTGGGATTATATCAAAAAGGAGTTTTTATGATTCCCAAATTAGGGAATGAATTTTACTATTTGGGCTATAAATCAGTTGAGAGGAATCTGATAGGTTCCAACAATATTAATTCTATATGTAAAGATAGTGAGGATATATTGTGGATTGGTACAGATAATGATGGCGTTTATGGTATTCTACCTAATGGAAAAGGGAGAGTACATTGGGGAACTATGGGAAAAAAGTCTTCTGTCCCCAATGTAGTAATGGCTATTTATGAGGATTCAGAACGGAATCTATGGCTTGGATCTTATTTGGGGGGAATGAGTAGACTCGACCGTAAGACTGGCCATTGTACTTCTGTTAAGGATTTATTAAATAAACAAGGGAATCCAGTAGAATATGTATATGATTTCGTAGAAGATGCAGACAAGAGACTATGGATTGCCACTATGGGTGATGGCTTGTTTTGTTATGATTTGAAAACTCAACGGATTGTTAAGGATTTGCCTAAATTGTTTAATAACAGATGGGTGACAAATCTATATTATTCAACAGATAATAAGTTGTATGTAGGAACATATGATGGGGTGGGATGTGTTGATTTGAGTACGGGTGATTATAAAACGGAATGGTTCTTGCGTAGACAAATCGTATTGTCCATCTATGGTGATCCAATGGGGAACATATGGTTGGGTACATCAAGTGGATTGGTAGAGTGGAAACAGAATAATAATGATTTTGTAACATATACTCAAGAGCATGGTTTACCAAGCAATGCTGTTTATGGCATTGAAGGTGATGCTAACGGGTGTTTGTGGTTAAGTACCAATGCTGGGTTAGCACAGTTCAATGTAAAGACTCATGAGATTGTGAATTATTATGTAACAGATGGATTGCAGGGAAATGAATTTTCAAAAAATGCATCGTTTAAGGATGATGATGGCATTATTTATTTCGGGGGTATCAGTGGTATTACGTATTTCAATCCTTTGGAGATATCTAATCCTGCAAAGAAGTGGACTGTGCGCATCAGCGATTTTTACTTGAACAATCGTTCTGTACGCAAGGGTGTGACAAGTGGTGGGAAACCTATAATAGATTGTCCTGTTTACGAGGCAGAAAGGTTTAATTTAGGGTATGAAGACAATACATTCAGTGTTGAATTTACTACATTGGAGTTTAATGCGGGTGAGCGTATTGTTTATCATTATACTATGGGAAACAATGAATGGATTGCTTTACCCAAAGGGGTGAATAGAATATCGTTCAGCAATTTGGCTCCGGGAAGTTACGATTTTCGAGTGAAAGTTGTGGATAATGGTATGGAATCAGACGTGAAAAGAATTGTCATAGTAATCCGTCCTCCTTGGTGGGCTACCTGGTGGGCGAAAACGATCTATGTATTATTGTTTATAGGGGCTGTATGTCTATTCATTTTGCACATTCGTCATCGATACCGTGTGCGACAAGAAATGCTGAAACACGAACATGCCGAACAACTGAATGAAGCCAAATTGCAATTTTTCATTAATATTTCTCATGAGATACGTACTCCTATGTCCCTTATAATAAATCCGTTGCAACGGCTTATAGACAATGATACAGATGAAACTCGTGGAAAGACTTATCGGATGATTTATCGGAATGCAAACCGTATTCTTCGTCTGATGAATCAATTGATGGATTTGCGTAAAATTGACAAGCGTCAGATGCAACTTGTCTTTAGGAATACAGAAATGGTAGGTTTTATCAATGATTTGTGCGAGACCTTTGCCCAACAGGCTGAACAGCGTCAAATTAATCTGTCTTTCTTTCATGATGGGTTGGAGGAATTGTATGTATGGATAGATCCGGCTAATTTTGATAAGGTTGTTATGAATATTCTTTCCAATGCATTTAAATTTACTTCGGAAAAGGGACAGATAGATGTTTATTTAAGAATGGGTACTGAACCATCTAATAAAGTTGAGGCACTAAGGGAGTTTGTAGAAATAGTGGTCGAAGATAGTGGTATAGGTATAGACGAGAAGGAATTGGAATTGATATTTAATCGTTTCTATCAAATAAAAGGTGTAGTAAACAACTCTGGCGTAGGAACTGGAATTGGATTGCATCTTACCCGTTCGTTGGTAGAACTTCATCATGGAACTATTGTAGCGCAAAATAATAAGAATGGTATAGGTAGTAGCTTTATTATTCGTTTGCCATTGGGAAATAAGCATTTAAGTAATGAGGATATGATGGTCGCACCTGTAGGATTACCGAAACCTCAATTGACCGTTTCTGAGGTATGGTCTGAAGAAAAAGAGAACGTAAAAACTCGGACTAAAACCGCATATAGGGTATTGATTGTAGAAGACGATAGAGAAATTCGTCGCTATTTACATCAGGAAATGTCGGAAAAGTATCATATTCAGGAAAGTGATAATGGTAAAGATGCATTGGACATTATTTTCAAATGGAATCCCGATCTGGTTATCAGTGATATCATGATGCCCGAAATGGATGGTCTTTCTCTTTGTCGTAAAATTAAACAGAATGTAAATTTGAATACTATCCCGGTTATTTTACTTACCGCTAAAACACAGGATGAAGATAATTTGGAGGGATTGGAGATGGGGGCAGATGCGTATATAGCCAAACCTTTCAATATTGATATATTGTTGAAAACTATAGATAATTTAATTCATATTCGTGAACAATTGAAGAATATGTATACAGGCCAACAATCCCAAGAGGATAGAGTGTTGGATGTAAATGCTCAATCGCCTGATGAAAAATTGTTGGAACGTATCATGAAAGTTATTAATGACAATTTGGACAACCCAAATTTGAATGTAGAAATGCTGACTCAAGAAGTGGGTATCAGCCGGGTCCATTTACATCGTAAATTGAAACAATTGACCAATCAGTCTACTCGTGAGTTGATTCGTAATATACGATTGAAACAAGCGGCCAAATTGTTGAGGGAGAAACGATATCCTATAGCAGAGGTAGCTGCATTGACGGGATTTACCAGTCCCAATAATTTTGCAACCCTATTTAGAGAACTGTATGGGATGCCACCTACAGCATATATGGAACAACATTTAAGTAATAAAGAGGAAAATTAATGACGACATTGTCTTTGGGGTAGGAAGGTTGGGCTAAAAGGAAAATTCCCCGTCATCGCTGAAGTGTTCATCATCAGGTGACGGGGAATTATTTCAATTAGCAATACATGTTCAAGATAGCTTCGTACAATTCTTGCTTGCCGCTTACCACCTTAGGTTCGCCAACCTGCTTGCCATATGCATAAACGTCTTCCAAAGTCATCTTGCCTTCTTCGAATTCCT
>CAZFDP010000071.1:0-8647 GCA_964518185.1 uncultured Phocaeicola sp.
GATGACCAGCCTTGGTCTTCACTGATGACCGATATCCATCACCTCTGATGACCTGTTTTTCTCCCTTTAGGAGATAATATTCATCCGCAGTGTCATCATGACCATACCTTTATCAAAAATCTTAATAGATTTTCGATGAACGTAGCTTAATAGTGACAAAAAATGAGGCCTCAAAACGAGACCTCATTGGGACGAGTACTGGAACTGGTCGCCATTGGCATTTGGAGAGCAAACGTAGTGAGGCAAATTACCTCACCACGCGAGTAAATTCTGGTTTTGCACCGGCCTCGTTGCTCAACGTTACATAGATGGTACTGGTGGCACCGTGGTTTTCTACACTATAGATGTAGTCCACACCGTCGCCGGTACCACGCTTTCCCACCAGCACGGGAGTGCCCAACGGAAATTGGTAATCGCCACAAGCAGCATCGAAAATCTGTTTTTCTTCTTCGGTTACCGGTCGCATTTCCGAATAGCCAGGCAAGGCTTCAACGGTACCTTCTACATGGTTGTTCTCTACCAAGAAACGATGGAGTTCCTTGGTGATAGCAGCTATGCGGGCATTGCGGATACCAAAGCCCACCTCGGCTACCTCGGCCATGGGAAGGGCTTTCTTCAAATCGGCAATGGCGGGTTCTGTGCCTCCGCTACCAAAAGTGCAGAAGGTAACAATCTTCTTGCCTTCGAAGGTATTGTTCTGTACCAACGATGCGATGGGCATGGCATAGGTGCCGTACCAGATGGGATAACCCAAAAAGATGGTTTCGTACTTGGAGAGGTCGACCTTAAGCGGTTTCAGTTCGGGCACAATACCTTCCCGACGTTCCTTGCCCACCCGTTCGATGGTTTCGGCATAAGTGCCTGCATAGGGTTCCACCAATTCGATGGCCTCTATGTCGGCTCCCAAACTCTTCTGAAGTTCGAGTGCCACTTTTTCTGTTGCACCCGTCTGCGAATAGTACAAGACAAGGCTTTTGTTACCCGATTCTTTGGAACCACAAGCTGTAAAGACCAATGCAACTACAACCATCGTTACTGCTAATAAATAATGTTTCATAGTTCTTTGACTTATTGTTTGAATTTAGTTGGAATTATTCCCACTCTGGCACTGGTTGACCAAGGAGATGCTGTACGAAGTAATCGTACATTTTATGGAACTCGAAGGTACCGCCCAAGCTGTGTGTACGGCCGGGGAGATAGAGCTGGTCGAAATTCTTGTTGGCCTTCATCAAGGCATCGACTACTTGGAGGGTAGAAGTCGGGTCTACATTGTCGTCCAACTCACCGTTGATAAGCAGCAACTTGCCTTTAAGGAGGTGGGCATTGTCTACATTCGATGATGCGCTGTACGATTCGTCGAGCGGGAAGCCCATCCATTGTTCGTTCCACCACACCTTATCCATACGGTTGTCGTGACATCCGCAGAGGGCAACGGCCACTTTATAGAAATCGTTGTGGAAGAGCAAGGCTGCCATGGCATTCTGACCACCGGCCGACCATCCGTAGATACCAACCTTTTCGAGGTCCATATAAGGATACTTCTGACCGGCTGCCTTCATCCAAGCAATTCTGTCGGGGAAACCGGCATCCTTGAGGTTCTTCCAGCATACATCGTGGAAGGCCTTGGAACGGTTGCCGGTACCCATACCGTCGATAGATACTACAATGAAGCCAAGTTCGGCAATCTTTGTAATGAGGTGGTTGGCCGGACGGAAGTCCTTCACCACATGGCTGTCGTGCGGACCGGCATAAATCATTTCGATAACAGGGTACGACTTTTTCGGGTCGAAGTTGGACGGACGGTGGATAGTTCCCCAAATGTCTGTCTTGCCATCGCGTCCCTTGGCAGAGAACACTTCGGGCATCACCCATCCCTTGGCAGCCAGTTCGCTTACATCGCACGATTCAAGCTGGGCTATAGTAGAGCCATCGGAAGTGCGTTTCAGCAAGCTTACAGCAGGAAGGTCGGGACGAGAGTATACATCTACAAAGTAATTGCGGTCTTTTGAGAGTTTCACGATGTGGTTACCATTTTCCGGAGTCAGGTCTTCAAAGCCTTCACCATTGAGGCCGATGCGGCAATAGTGAATGTTATACGGGTCTTCGCCTGGTACAAATCCCGAAGCGCTAAAGTAGATAACCTGATTTGCTTCGTCCACGAAATCAACGTTACGAACCACCCATTCGCCCTTGGTAATCTGTTTCTTTATCTGGCCCTTGCTATCGTGCAGGTAAATGTGGCGCCATCCGTCGCGTTCAGAAATCCAAAGCATTTCGGCTCCGTCTTTCAAGTCGTGACGATATCTGTTGTTGTAGTAGAAGAATGTCTTTACCTGTTCGTCGGCAAGATGAGTGATGGCACCTGTTTCGGCATTCACTTCGCCCACCACATAGCGTTGGTGTCCACGTTGGTTGAATTCAAAGGTGAAGGCACGGCTGTCGTCTCTCCATCCTGTCAGATAAAGCGAGAACTGATTGGCATACAGAGAAGTTTCGAGAGCGATTTGCTTGCGCGATTCCACATCGAAAAGTACCGGAACCGATGACGAGAGCACATCGCCAGGCTTGGCATAATTGCGCCATTGAAGGATAGGCTGCTTCTGAGTGGATGGAGCCGATTCGATGAGGGGGATTCGTCTTTCTTCCACATCGTTCACCTTTACGGTAGCCAGTTTGCGCGAGTCGGGCGACCAGCTCAGTGTCCACTGTTCGTAACGAAGTTTTTCATTGCCGTCCATGGTCAAGGCATATTCTGTCTTGGGTGCCTTGGCATCGGCATTGACGGGTGCAATGTACACATTGTGGTTCTTGATGTAAGCTTCCCACTTTCCGTCGGGCGAAGTCACCGGTTTGACCTCTCTGTTAGGACGACGTCTATAACGTGCATCGGCCGGTTTTTCGCTAAGCAACAATTCAGTCAGTTCCTTGGGCTTCTTGGGAAGATGTTTGGCCAGGCTTTTCTTGTCGGCCGCCTTGAATTTCTTACCTGTTTCTGCATTGACCAGATAGAAGAAATCGCCTTCCTTTTCGTGGTTCTTATACCAGAAATAGTGGGAATCTCCCAACCAGGTTGCATTTACGGCCGGAGAATAAACGAGCTTTGAGTAACTCAATACGGAGTCTGCTCTTAAATAATCCTTATAGGTAACTTGTGCGGAAGCAGAAAAGCTACCAAATGCTGTTGACAAAGCCAACAAGCATGAAATGAACAAAGTTTGGTGTTTCATGTAATATTTATTTTTATTAGACTATATTTTCGGTAAATATATAAATTAATTTTCACAAATCAACCAACAAACCGTAAATTTCTATTTATCGACATAATAAAAAAGGATGAATACAAGACTAATACAACACCCACCCTGCCACACCGCAAAGTAGAATCATGAGGATGGGGCTGACCTTGAACTTTCGTGTACCCATGAAAGCCACGAGGAATATCACCACACTCACAACAAACTGGTAGAGGTCTGTTTGATAATTTCCAAAGTTCTCGGAAGTCATCAGCACCAAGGCAGCAGCAGCCAACAACCCCACTACAGCAGGACGAAGTCCGCGGAATA
Source organism: uncultured Phocaeicola sp. (assembly GCA_964518185.1). Taxonomy (GTDB): domain Bacteria; phylum Bacteroidota; class Bacteroidia; order Bacteroidales; family Bacteroidaceae; genus Phocaeicola. The sequence continues at coordinate 3,564 of CAZFDP010000071.1, forward strand.
CAGCCTCGACCATGGGGTGATGCTGGTACTTCAGGAAAAAACGACTGATGGCAATCATCAGTACAAACGAGGGGAGTACCACGGCCAGCGTGGCGGTAACACTTCCCAATACCGCCCATGGCTGGCTATAACCGGCATTGATAACCGCTGTATATCCCACATAAGTAGCAGAATTGATGCCTATCGGGCCTGGAGTCATCTGACTGATGGCTACGATATCGGTAAATTCGCCCGACGAAATCCAACCGTAACGGGTTACCACTTCGCCCTGTATCATTGACAACATGGCATATCCGCCTCCGAATCCGAAGAGGCCTATCTGTAAGAATGTGAGAAAGAGTTCCAGAAAAAGCATATTCTTGATTTATGATTGATGATAGTAAAAATAATAGTGAACAAATGATAAATGATAGAGAACCATCCGGAAGGCAACTATCATTTGTCATCTATCAACTATCATTTGTTTTGATTTTCCCATAGATGAATCCACCTATGCCTGCCAGGGCGATAATGTATACAGGTGATACACCAAGCAACCATATAAGCAAGGCCGAGACAACGGGAATCCATACATTGTATTTGTTAATCTTGGCAGATTTCGCCATACTGAAGGTAGGGGCTGCAATGAGGGCCACTACCGCCGGACGAATGCCCTTGAAGATATTTTCCACCGCTTCGTATTCCTTAAAACGCTGAAAGAACAAGGCAATTCCCAATATGATAAGGAACGAAGGAAGGATGGTACCCAATGCCATGGACAATGCACCAGGCAGTTTACGGAGCTTATAGCCGATAAAGACGGACAGATTCACTGCAAACACACCGGGTACTGACTGGGCTATGGCCATAAGGTCGATGAAATCTTCCTTGGCTATCCATTGTTTCTTGTTGACTATTTCTTCTTCGATAAGGGGTACCATGGCATACCCTCCGCCAATGGTAAACAGCCCTATCTTGAAGAATGTGGCAAATGAGTTGATATAGAAATTCATGATGCGTTCTCCTGTTTGACATAAGCACTGGGGGTAATGCCGAAGTGCTTCTTGAATGTATCAGTAAAATATTTGGGGTCGCCATAGCCTAACATATCAGACACTTCGGCTATGGAATGTTTCTTGTCTTTAAGCAAATAGGCGGCTTCGGTCATACGTATTTGTCGCACGAAATCGCTGGGCGAATGGCCAGTAAGTGCCTTTATCTTATTATAGAAGCTGCTTCGACTCATGTGTAGTTTACCACAGAGAGTATCTACATTGAATTCATGATCCAAATGCTGTTTGACGACATCGGTCACCTTTACAAGGAATTCCTGATCGAGGTCGATACCGGGCACTTCCGCGCGGATGTCGTCGGTATGGTAATTCAGTTGGGCAAAGCGTTGGCGGACGAATTCCTTATTGGCCAATACACTGGCGATACTTGCCTTCAGGATATCGACATCGAAGGGTTTTACCAGATACTGGTCGGCCTTGGTTTCCAATCCGTGAATGATGCTGTCGCGGTCGTTCAATGCGGTAAGCAGAATAACAGGAATGTGACTGGTGGCTACATCGTTCTTCAAGACACGGCACAAGTCATCGCCCCGCATAACGGGCATCATGATGTCTGAAAGCACCAAATCAGGATGCCGTTCACGGATACAGTCCAATGCTTGCTGGCCATTTTCAGCCTCTACCACTCTATACTGATCGGACAAGCTCTGTACCAAGAATTTACGCAAGTCGGTATTGTCTTCTACCACCAACAGGGTGGCCGCAGGGAAATCGGGTTGCTGCACAGAAACATTCGTGAATTCCGCTTCCAGAATGGGAATCTGCTGACCGCCTTCCTCGTGATGCTCGGTATGGGGTTTGTATCGTTTGTCGTTAATGGGGAAACGCAAACGGAAAGTGGTTCCTTCGCCTTCCTTACTGACCACGGTTATCTTTCCCAAATGGCGCTTTACCAACTTATAGGTCTGTAGCATACCTATACCCGTTCCTGTTATCTGAAGGTTCACGGCATTGTCTCCACGGAACAGGCGCTTGAACATCTTCTTCTGGTCTTCAGCAGAGATTCCGATACCCGTATCGGTAATTTTCAGGGACCAATATTTCTTGTTGTTACGCACCTTGACTTTCACTTCACCACCTTCAGGGGTATACTTCAGTGCATTGCTCACCAAGTTATGGATGATGGAATCGAGCTTGTTACGGTCTATCCAAGCTTCCAATTTATCCCCACTACCGACGAACTCCAAATTCAGGTTCTTCTTTTCGGCATGTGCCTTGAACTGCTCTAAGAAACTTTCCACATATCGGTTTATATCGCATTGAACTACGTTGATATCCGAAGTATACAGTTCTTCCTTTTGGAAATCGATTAGTTTGGTAGCCAAATCAGACAGTTTGTCAGTGCTTCGTATGGCCAATTGCAAATTCATCTTGCCTTGATCGCTCAATTCTTCGTTACGGCTGAGGTCGCTCAACGGGGCCTTAATCAACGTAAGGGGTGTACGGATATCGTGAGCCGTATTGATAAAGAACTGGATTTTCTCCTTGGAAATATTGCTGTCTTTCCGCATCCATAGGAAACGCATGACGGCAAAAATAGCCAATATACCCAAAGCTACATAAATCATCATCGCCCAAACGGTTTGACTGAACGGTGGGGTAATGACAATCTTGACGGCTCTTTCTTCGATGGTGTGCCAATCGTCCAACAGGATGGAACGTATCCGCAACGAATAAGTACCGGGGTCTATATTGGTATAGCGGATGAGGTGCGCTTCGCCTGGTTGGGTCCATTCTTCGTAAAATCCTTCCAGCTTCCAAGAATACAAAATACGCGAAGGGCAATCATAATTGATGGAAGAAACATTCAGTGAAAAAATATTCTGGTCGTGTGACAAAGTTATTTCATCGGTCTCATCAATGACTTTTGTCAACGGAGAACCTTCCATGCCTGGAAGCATCTGCTGATAATGAATGCCGAAATCGGTAAATACCATCTTAGAATGGAACACCCTCGGAAGCTCTACCGTATCCTCCAAAACAACAGCTCCATTACCACTACCGAAAATTATGGCTCCATCCTTAGTGTGTACCCCTGATGCCGTATTGAACTTGGTGGCAAGCAACCCCTGTTCTTGTGTCCAATTCAGGAAAATCCGTTCATCGGTCTTGAAGCACACCAAATCGTTCTCCGTACTGATAATCAGTTCGTTCCTATTATTATTGGGAAGAATGCAATAAATATTGTTGCAGATAAGGGCAGAGTTCAAGGTATAGTAGTTTTCCAACTTCCCGGTCTGATTGTTATATATCCATAATCCGTTCCCGCTGGTACCGATGTATGTCACCTGGTCACTATCCTGATAAATGGTGTTGATGTTTCCTATATCGGAAGACAGATTCACCTGCATCACTTTCTTCTGTTTCTTGTTGAACTTGTACAGACCATTGATGGTACCTATCCACAATTCGTCTTTGTCCTTCGAAGTGATGAACGTAATGGGATATTCCATGGTATAATGTTCCATGGCATACGTCTTGGGATCTATACGTTTCAAGTTATAATAGCCTCCTGCCCATATATAACCTTCTTCATCGCGATAAATGCTCCGGATGTACTTGTCGGGACGGATATTCTTATAGCCTTCTCCTTGGGGAGAGAAATAGTGGGGTACCATGTCTTTTTTATTGATACGGTACATACCCGACATATAGCCACCGGCCAATAAAATACCCGGAGAGGCTTCACAAAGGGAAATAAACACATTGTTTTGTGCCTGTTTGTCTTTTCCGTTACCCGACAACATGCGGGTCCATTTTCGGGTATGTTTGTTATAGCAACAAATTCCATTTCCCGTAGCAAACCAGATATCACCTTCCGAATCTTCGAGGATATAGGTTACCAGGTCACTCACCAATGAGTTGGGATCTTCTTCCGAATGTCTCCACAATTCATACCTGGGATATTTATCGGAATAAACCGTAATTCCTGTAGGGAATACCGCCATCCAAATTCTTCCTTCCGAGTCCTGATAAAGATCCTTGATGATATTTCCGTTCATCTTATTGGAATCAGGATAATTGCCGGAGAAAAACGGAGCCAAAGTTCGGGTACTTACATCCAGTACATATACTCCATTTCCATCGGTAGCAATCAGCACTTCATTCTCCGAATTACGGTAAGGAACGACCGCATTGATGTTCACATCGTTCATGTTACCCAACTTATCGAGGGTTCCCTGCTGAGGATTATAGAGAAAGAAACCGTCCATCAGTGTACCGATAAGCAAAGAACCGGTAGCGCGATGATAGTACAAATGATGTACGACATGAAAATTATTGAGCAAAGAATCCGTACGGACAGCCAACTTATTTCCATCCAACGAAGCCAAATAAATATTGTGATTGGTACCTATGAAATATTGATTTCCTTCTCCTTGTACCATATAAGTTACTTCTTCCTCAATGGGACTCTCCAAGCGATTGAATTCTCCATCGGATATGCGATAGATGTATTGGGAGGTTTTGGTACACATCCATAGATTGTCCTCATTATCCATACGAACGAAAGTAAGTGGCAAACGGGACTTTCCCTTGACAACATTGACAAAATCGAATTTCAATATATATTGGTCGCGCTCCTGATTATACTGAAAAGCCCTACCGTCTTTTCCTAAAGCCCACACCTTTCCTTTTTTGTCGGTTTGCAAAAGATTCAAATTAGGGAATTGTTGCAATATCTGTCCTTCGTCCGTCAGTTTATAGTGTACATATTGCTTTCCGTTGTACTTATCTATTCCTTCGTGGGTAAGGAACCACATGTACCCTCTTCTGTCCTTTTCTACAGAAATGACTCGACGACTACTCAAACCGTTTTGAGTATCCAAATAACGGAAAAGCTGTGCGGATGCAGGAAACATCCATAGAAGTGCTAAGCATAACAGGACGAGAAATCTTCTCATTATCTTATGTTTTTAATGGCATTTCGGTTGCAAAAATCACAAAAAAACGCAAAATGTCAAAACAAGGAACAAATAAAAAAGGTGACATTCCTTACGGATTGCCACCTTTTTAAGATTTTATAACATTAAG
>CAZFDP010000072.1:0-8618 GCA_964518185.1 uncultured Phocaeicola sp.
TCCCCCAGGGCATAAAGAACAAACCTACAATGGTTCCGGCTATGCATCCTCGGTTTCCATATGTAGTTCCTCCACTATATTTACTACCTAACATGGGGGTTATATAATCCAATACTTGTAGGATGATGACCAATACCAACCAAACTATCAGTTGAGTTGTGGTAAACTGTACTTGTTCTGTAAAATGTAGCAATAAGATACCTGCATACGAAAGAGGAGTACCCGGTAACATGGGTACTACACAACCGATAATGCCTAATATTATCAGCAGAAATGCAGTAACAATCAAGAATATCTCCATTATTTCTTTTCGGCAGTCCGTAAAATAAGGGTAGTGGCTCCTAATGTAATGATGGCACCTTCTTCGATGCGAACGCGGTCTTTGTCCCCCAATATTTCATTCATCAGGAAGGTGCCTGTAATGCTTTGATTGTCGCGGAGGGTATAGATTATTTCTCCTTGCTTATTACAACGGACATTCAATACACAATGTTTGCGGTCCATGCTGGGATCGGAAGTCTCAATGGATACATCGACTTCGGTACCCTTATTTCTGCGACCTATCATATTGTCACCTTCTTTCAAGGGAAGCACTTGCTTGTATCCAAATACATTTTCCACTACAACAATGCTACCAAAGTCCTGACTGTTGGCTTGTTCGTCCAACACTTCTTCTTTTCGTGTGGCTTTTAACTTGGCTTTTCCGATACGGATACCAAATTGTTTTTTACAATGTTCGCATATAAAAACCAATGATTGGCCTTCGGTATATTGGGTCTCATCGAATGTGATATAGTTATCGCATTTGGGACAAAGGATTCTCTTCATAGGGAATGGGATTTATTTGGAAGTCAGCAACCATGCACCGGTAAATGTATTGTCCTGCTTCAGTTCATTCAGTTTTTGATTGGCGACCGATTTGTCTGTATAACAGCATAAAGATATACGGAAACGTCCGCTTCCTTCCACAACAGATGCTTCGCTATATCCTTTTTGCTTAAAGGCTTGTAGGGATTGTTGGGCATCGGTTTTGGTAGCCAAACTGGCCACTATGATATGATATTTCTTTTGATTTTTCAGAGGGGATGTTGTGCTTTCCTTTTTAGTCACAACAGGCTTGGAAGCGGATTTTACCTCTTTTTTAACCGATGCAATGCTTGCTTCTGCCTTATGAGGCTCTTCTGTCTTTGGAGCCGGAGCTACTTTTTCTACCTTTACAACAATGGGTTTGGGCTCTTCCAACTTTTTCCGTTGTTGTACTTCGGGAGTCGTAGTAGAAGATAAGGTAGTAGCCATGGAATGGGAACGGATGGCATCGAACAGACAATCTGTACCCAATGAAGCATAATTCCCTTTATCTATATAAGTGTTTTCTACCGGAACGGACAAAGCGAAAAATAAAACGGCTGCAATGGCTATTGCTACAGCATTTCCCAACCATTGTTGGGGATTCAAACGATATTCTTTCTTTTTAATGATGGCAGATTGAGGCATTTCTATCACATTTGCCGTATTGTCTTCAGATACAGTTTGGGATGATAGTAATGGCATGCAGAAACTGTCCAATCCATAAAGAGAAGGAGAGAGGGCACCACTTTCGTTCGGTTCGAATTCATATAGGCCATATATATTGTATCGTAACATACCTATACCATGAAACTCAACAAAACCTTCAGAATATAGCTGCTCCTTCAATTTGTTAACGGTTTCTTCAATCTTGCGTGTAGCATCAGGAAAATCGGTATGATAGGCCTGCATGTACGATTGTACTAACATTCCATCGTTCATTGTAAGTTGTGGATTGAAGCCAACAGTACGTATGGGGGGAAGGAACATTCCTTCAGCCTCCTCATAATGAGCCGGTTGATGATGTGCAATGAATCCGCCAAGTTCAGGGACTACTACACAATCGTTCTCCAATAACAGATGTTCTATATGTTTAGTCAGTTCAATCATAGTGCAAATTTAAGTTTTTTATTTCATTCTATTGCATTTTTAGATAAAGAAAATGCAGGAAAGATTTTATTTGTTGTATTTTTGTGGCCGATATTATTGGGACTAATCTAAGTAAATATAATAATGAATATTGCAATTGTAGGAACAGGATATGTAGGTTTGGTTACGGGCACTTGCTTTGCCGAAACAGGAGCCAATGTTACATGTATAGATGTAAATGAGGAAAAGATTGAAAACTTGAAAAAGGGTATCATTCCCATTTATGAGCCAGGCCTTGAAGACATGGTAGAAAGGAATGTAAAGGCTGGGCGTTTACATTTTTCGACTTCCCTCGTCAGTTGTTTGGATGATGTCGAAATAGTATTTAGTGCAGTAGGTACACCTCCTGATGAAGACGGTAGTGCTGATTTGAAGTATGTGCTCGAAGTAGCACGCACCATCGGAAGAAATATCAATAAGTATACATTGGTGGTAACAAAGAGTACTGTTCCTGTGGGAACGGCCAAGAAAGTGAAAGCTGCCATTCAGGAAGAATTGGACAAGAGAGGGGTTAATGTGGAATTTGATGTGGCTTCGAATCCGGAATTCCTGAAAGAAGGAAATGCCATCGACGACTTTATGAGTCCTGACCGTGTTGTAGTGGGTGTAGAAAGCGAACGTGCCAAGAAGTTGATGTCCAAGCTTTATAAACCATTTATGTATGTCAATTTCCGAGTTATCTTTATGGATATTCCATCGGCTGAAATGACCAAATATGCAGCTAATTCTATGTTGGCTACCCGTATCAGTTTTATGAACGATATTGCCAATTTGTGCGAATTGGTAGGTGCTGATGTTACAGCTGTTCGTGATGGCATCGGTTCTGATAGCCGTATTGGCCGTAAGTTCTTGTATGCCGGTTGCGGATATGGTGGCTCTTGTTTTCCTAAAGATGTTAAGGCATTGATAAAAACGGCCGAACAGAATGGATATAATATGCAGGTGTTGAAGGCGGTAGAAGATGTAAATGAACGTCAAAAAAGTATTCTGTTCGATAAACTGAACCGCCATTTCCAAGGGGAACTAAAAGGAAAAACCATTGCTTTATGGGGATTGGCCTTCAAGCCGGGGACTGATGATATGCGCGAAGCTCCATCATTGGTGTTGATTGAAAAACTGAAAGCAGCCGGATGTCATGTACGGGCATTCGATCCTGTAGCAATGAATGAATCCAAACGTAGAATAGGCGATAGTATTTATTATGCGACCGATATTTATGATGCAGTTCTCGATGCCGATGCTTTGATATTGGTGACCGAATGGAAAGAATTCCGTATGCCTAACTGGAAAGTTATCAAGAAAGTGATGAACAATCCGGTTGTATTCGATGGACGAAATATATTTGATTCGGATGATGTACAAGAAAACGGATTTGTATACCATTGTATAGGAAAGTAAGGACATGAGTTTCATTACCGCTTTTACAAGAGGGAATTGGTTGAAGAAGGCTAAAGCATATTCTTCTAATTCAAAGAAGATGAAAGTGTTGCTTTCACAATTGGCTGTGTGCATTTCGCGTAAAGGATTTCGGGGTGTCAAAGATTCCTTGATTTTAATGCGGGATTATTTGTACGATGTAACTACAGGAAAGTACAAAGAGTATAATAGCGGTAAGATGCTTCTTGTGATTGCCGCTATCATCTATGTGGTTTCACCATTGGACTTTCTTCCGGATATACTTCCTGGAGGATTGATAGATGATGTGTCTATTGCGCTTTGGGTGATGAAGGAAGTGGGTGATGAGTTGAAAAAATACAAAGATAAAAATATTCAACTTGATAAATAATATAAAACGAGGGTATGCACTTCAAAATGCACACCCTCGTTTTATGTATGAATATTTTTGTTATCCCATGATTACTTCTACTTTATGGTTCCCAGAGGTATGTTTTACAATCTGTCCTTCGATTGGTTGTCCATCAACGGTGATACTTTTAACCCCCTTGCATACTCCATCTGGATTGCTGATAGTAATGTCATAATGGGCACCACGGAACTTACGTTTGATATTGTATTCCTTCCATTCAGAAGAAATACAAGGATTGATTTCCAAGCCATTGTAGGTAGGTTTGATACCTAAAATATATTGGGTTATAGCGTAATAGTTCCATGCGGCTGTACCTGTAAGCCAACTATTTTTGGCTTCGCCAGGACGAGCTGCATCTTTACCGGCTATCATTTGTGAATATACATAAGGTTCAACCTTGTGTAGGGCACTATGCTCTTCGGTGTACGATGGACAAATCTTTCGGAAGTATTCCCAAGCATAATCGCCACGTCCCAAAACTGTTTCACCTATAATTATCCACGGATTATTATGGCAGAAAATGCCGGCGTTTTCCTTATAACCGGCAGGGTAGGAAGATATTTCACCATATTCTACTACATATTTGGTAAAAGCCGGGTTGTTTAATACGATACCATGTTCACAATCTAACCGTTCTTTGACGGAGTTCAAGGCTTTTTCTACCATTCCTTCTTCCAAACCGATACCTGCCATGGTGCACCATCCTTGCGATTCGATGAATATTTGTCCTTCTTCGTTTTCTTTGGAACCAACTTTGTTGCCAAAGTAATCGTAAGCGCGCAAATACCAATCACCATCCCAACCATGTTGTTTAACGGCTTCAACCATCTGGTTAATGTATTGCTGGGCACGTTGTGCTTCATCTTTTTTGCCTATTTGTTGGCAAAGTTCTACATAATCACGTCCACATACCACAAATAATCCGGCAATCATCAACGATTCTGCTTTAGAGCCTTCTGTCTTGTTTTCGGTTGTTTGAAAAGATTCGTTTGGATCCCATGAAAAACAATTCAGATTCAAGCAATCGTTCCAATCGGCACGGCCAATTAGTGGAAGCATGTGAGGACCTAAATTCTCTATTACATGATTGAATGATATTCGTAAGTGCTCAAAAAGTGATACTTCAGAACCCTCTTGATTGTCGAATGGAACTGCTTCATCCAAAATGCTGAAGTCGCCCGATTCTTTGATATATGCTATTGTACCGAAAATAAGCCACATGGGGTCATCATTGAATCCACCACCAATATCATTGTTCCCTCGTTTTGTAAGAGGCTGATATTGATGATAACATCCTCCGTCTGGGAATTGGGTAGATGCAATGTCTATAATTCGCTGGCGGGCACGTTCGGGTATTTGGTGTACAAATCCTACCAAATCCTGATTGGAGTCGCGGAACCCCATACCACGTCCGATACCGCTTTCGAAGAATGAGGCCGAACGGCTCATATTGAACGTAATCATACATTGGTATTGGTTCCAGATGTTTACCATGCGGTCTAACTTTTCTTCTTCACTGGTGAGTACATAAATATCGAGTAATTTGTCCCAATATGCTTTCAAATCAGCAAAAGCTGCATCCACTTTCTCTGTAGTGTCGAGTGAAGCTATCATAGCCTTGGCTTTGGTCTTGTTAATGATGGGCGATGCCCCGCTATGTAAAAGTCCGGGAGTAGATTCGGAAAACTTCTCATCTTGCTCATTTTCTATGTATCCTATCAAAAAAATCAAGTCTTTAGTTTCACCTGGTTGAAGCGTTACTTCCAAATAATGAGATGCAATGGGGCTCCATCCGTGAGCAATACTATTTCCTATCGTACCTTCTATAACCATTTGTGGGTCACGGAATTCATTGTATAGTCCGATAAATGTTTCACGGTCAGTATCGAATCCTTGAATGGGAGTGTTTACACTATAAAAGGCGTAATGGTTACGGCGCTCTTTATATTCTGTCTTGTGATAGATAACGGAACCGTCTACTTCTACTTCGCCGGTAGAAAAGTTACGTTGAAAGTTTTCCATATCGGTAGCAGCATTCCATAAACACCATTCTGCGAATGAATATAATTTGATAGCCTTGGCTTCTGTACTCAGATTCCTAAGTGTAACTTTCTGTACTTCTCCCCAAGTATTTAAGGGGACAAAGAAAAGTATGCTGGCTTCGATTCCATTCTTTGCTCCTGTAATGCGTGTGTAACTCATTCCGTGGCGGCATTCATAGAAGTCGAGTGGAGTCTTGCAAGGCTTCCATCCGGGTGACCAAACGGTTTCGCCATCGTTGATGTAAAAATATCGTCCGCCATTATCCATGGGAACATTATTATAACGATAACGGGTGATACGACGAAATTTGGCATCCTTATAAAAAGAATACCCACCAGCGGTGTTCGATATGAGTGAAAAGAAATCTTCGTTGCCTAAATAATTAATCCATGGCCACGGAGTTTTAGGGTCGGTGATGACATATTCACGGTTTACATCGTCGAAATATCCAAATCTTTTGTCTTTCATTTCTGATTTATTGGGTTAATAGTATGAATAATGAATATCTTTCATGAACTTGGATACAAAAATAATGTATTTCTTTTGAGTTTTTATTGAGTCTTTTATAAAATTATTATCTTTGTCACAATTTTGATTGAAACCCTTTATAGGATATGATAAAAAGATTAGGTATAGAGAAATATATTCTGTGGGTTGTTGTATGTTTGTTGTTCCCTTTTTCGCTTAGGGCTACAGAAGTTGTGTCTCAAAAGGTTTTGGTCATAACATCGTATAATCCCGATACTCAATCCATGGCCTCTCATTTGGGTGCTTTCGTTGATGAATATACTTATATGGGTGGTAAATGTCATATAATAGTAGAAAGCATCAATAGCAAGAACTTATCAGAAATGTACTCCTGGAAAGGACGATTGCTGGATATATTGGAAGAGCATGCACGTGGAGAAGATAAGCCGGCATTGGTTCTTTTAATGGGGCAAGAAGCCTGGGCTTCTTATTTGGCTATACAGGAAGATTGGGTAAGGGCCTTACCGGTCATAGGAACTGTGATCAGTGAAAATGCTGTTCCCATGCCGTTGGAAGAAGTGAATCTGACAGACTGGAATCCTGTCAGTACCAATGCATTCGAAGATTACAAATCCCATAACATCTTAGGGGGTATTGTTTATGTATACGATATTGAAAAGAATATTGATTTGATAATGAACTGTTTTCCCAAGACCCAACGGATTGCTTTTATTTCTGACAATACATATGGCGGAATTACGATGCAGGCTTTGGTTAGGAAGGTTATGAAGAAGTATCCTAAATTGGACCTTATTTTATTGGATGGAAGAAGAGATTCTTTTATGGATGTCAGCGAAAAAATCAGTCAACTTCCTAAAAATACATGTATATTGATGGGTACGTGGCGGGTGGATTGTACAGAAAATTATATTATGGGTAATACTACCTATATATTACATGATGCAAATTCTGCCATACCGGCCTTTTCGTTGACAACAACTGGATTGGGGCATTGGGTTGTTGGAGGATATACACCGTACTATCATAATTTGGGTTATGAAATGGCCAATATGGTTTACAACTATTTGGATTTGGGAGACAAGTCGGCGGCCAAACAGGTAAAAATAAGAAGTGGATATCGTTTTGATGTTCAGAAACTGAAAGAATTTGGGTTACAAGATTTGGAAATACCTCAGAATGCAGAATTAGTAAATAAACCACTGAATTTCTTTGAACAGCATAGAACGTTGGTTATTATTACAGTTGTTATATTGCTTGTGCTTGTAACCGGATTAATGGGTATCAGTTATTATGCTTTATATATACGTCGTTTAAAGAATAGTTTGGTGGCATCTCAGAAACAATTGGTAGAAGCCAAAGATAAGGCCGAAGAAGCCAATCGGTTAAAATCGGCTTTTCTTGCTAATATGAGCCATGAAATACGTACACCTTTAAATGCAATTGTAGGCTTTTCTCAAGTACTCACCAGTGGTGACTTCCCTCCCGAAGAACAAAAAGAATTTTGTGATATCATAAAAAAGAATTCAGATTCATTGTTGGTGTTGGTAAGCGATATTCTTGATATATCCCGTATGGAGTCCGGACACATTAAGATGACGCTCGAAAAGGCTGATGTGGTAGAAGTTATCAATCATTCAATATTGACTGTAAAGCAAACTCGAAAGACTGATGCTGAATTTCGTATTGATGTACCGGTAGATAGTATGATAATAACAACCGATGCCTATCGACTGAAACAAGTCTTTGTCAATCTACTTTCTAATGCAGCCAAGTTTACGCCAACAGGTTCTATTACCGTTTCTATGGAAATTGACAATTCATTACAAGTTATACGATTCTTTGTAACCGATACAGGGTGTGGAATACCTTCTGAAAAGGTTGAAAAGATATTCGAACGTTTTGAAAAATTAGATGAATTTGCTCAAGGAACAGGATTGGGACTTTCCATATCTCGTCTTATTATAGAAAAATTAGGAGGTAAAATATGGGTAGATACCCAATATAAAGTAGGTGCAAAATTCGTTTTTACCCACCCGTTGGAACAATAAAGCTTATGTTTTTACTTTATTCAACTTTCGCACTTGCGAAAGTTGAATAAATAGAGTTAAATGAGAAAAAGAATGCTAATGCTCATGCTCATAGTGTTGGGGGTGAGTTTGTCTATGATGGCTGACAATCATCCGGCGTATAAAATTATTCAATTAGGCATAACATCAATAAGTTGCTTTCAAATTATAGCATATAGCTTAAAATAACAATGGCTGCAAACTTTAAAGGAAAAGTT
>CAZFDP010000073.1:0-8520 GCA_964518185.1 uncultured Phocaeicola sp.
CGAAATAGGTAGGAAAACTTTCGTTTCCCTACCTACTCGATTTATGCCAATATGGCATCGGCCAGGGCTTCCAAGGCCGGAAGGTCGGTCTGTTTCATGCGTGAGCGGATGGTAACGATGGGTTGTACAATGTCGATTGCCTTCATCTGTTCGAGCATGGAGGCCATGACGCGGGCAGCACAGGGTGCCCAAGAACCGTTTTCGATGATGCCCACGCGGCGCTTTTGGTAAGCCTTGAGCTGGAGATGATGCAAGAAGTCGTGCATCGGGGGGAACACATCGGCGTCGTAGGAAGCGGCAGCTACAATGAGTTTGCCCATGCGGAAAGCATCTTCTACGGCTTCTGCCATATCGTCGCGGCTCAAATCGGCTATCGATACTTTGGGGGCTCCCTTAGCGCGGAGTATTTCGGCCATTTTCTTGGCGGCTTCGGCGGTACCTCCGTGAATGGAAGCGTATGCGATGAAGATGCCTTCGGTCTCTACTTCGTACTTGCTCCAAGTGTCGTACAAACCGATGTAGTAACCCAAGTTTTCTTTCAGGACGGGACCGTGCAAAGGACAGATGCAGGCTACATCGAGGGTAGCCAGTTTCTTTAGCAATGCCTGTACCTGTACACCGTATTTACCGCAGATGTTGAAGTAATAGCGGCGAGCTTCACAAGCCCAGTCTTCTTCGTGCGACAAGGCACCGAATTTACCGAATCCGTCGGCCGAGAATACCACTTTGTCGGTTGTGTCGTAAGTAACCATCACTTCGGGCCAATGTACCATAGGAGCCATGAAGAATTGCAGGGTATGGGTACCCAAGTCCAAGGTATCGCCTTCCTTTACGGTAAGGGTGCGTCCTTCGAAATCAGTGTTTTCGAAGAATTGGGGAAGCATCTGGATGGCACGTGCCGATGCCACTACCTTTAATCCTGGATATTTCTGCAGGGCAGCAGCAATGTTTCCGGCATGGTCGGGCTCCATGTGCTGTACCACCAAGTAATCGGGGGTGCGTCCTTCGAGGGCGGTGGTAAGATTGTTCCACCAGTCTTCGCTTTTGCGCAAGTCTACAGTATCCATAATGGCCACCTTCTTGTCTGTAATGAGGTAGGAATTATAAGAGATACCGTTGGGTACGATGTATTGGCTTTCGAAGAGATCAATGTCGGTGTCGTCTACACCGATGTATTTTATTTTTTCTGTTACGTTAGATATCATAATGAGCTTTTTAAAAATTCGGGTGCAAATATCGTGTTTTTTAGGATAACGGGCAATGCTTTCAATGAAAAAAATGGTAAGAAAGTATGGGTAGATAATGGATTAATCGTTTATCTTTGCAAAAGCAAATTAAAAATACCGAATAAATGGACTGTATCATGAAAAAGACATGTTTAGCGATGGGAATAGCCGGAGTTATGCTGGCTTCGTGCGGACAAAAACAACAGGTGGAGCCCGCCATTCCATACGATGCGGAAATTGAAAAGAAAGTGGAAGAAACATTGGGCCGGATGACATTGGACGAGAAGATAGGGCAGATGACCCAAATGTCGCTCGAAGTGTTTGCGAAACCGGGAACCTCACGGGAGGAATTCCAATTTGATGAAGCCAAACTCGATTCGGTAATCTATAAATATAAGGTGGGTTCGTTCCTGAATGTGCCGGGTACAGCTGTTACACGTATGAAGTGGAAGGAAATTATCAGTACCATCCAACAGAAATCTATGGATGCCATGGGGATTCCTACAATTTATGGATTGGATCAGAATCACGGAGCATCATATACCGTAGGATCCACCTTCTTACCACAGAACATTAATCTGGCGGCTACTTTTAATCGGGAAATAGCTCGCAGAGGGGGAGAAATTACTGCCTACGAAACACGAGCCAGTAATACACCGTGGACTTTCTGTCCGGTGCTCGACCTGGTGCGGAATCCGTTGTGGCCCCGAGTGTGGGAGAATTTTGGCGAAGATCCTTATGTGAATGCCGAAATGGGAAAGGCACAGGTCGTAGGATTCCAAGGGGAAGACCCGAATCACATAGACTGTAACCACATTGCTGTAAGCGTGAAGCACTATATGGGGTATGGTGCTCCGGTGAGCGGAAAAGACCGCACACCTGCCATCATTGCACCGAACGATTTGCGCGAGAAGCATTTCACTCCATATCTGGAAGCACTACGTGCCGGAGCGCTGACCATTATGGTGAATTCAGCTTCTATCAACGGTCAACCGGTACATGCAAGTCATCAGTTGCTGACCAAATGGCTTAAGGAGGGATTGAATTGGGACGGTATGATTGTGACCGATTGGGCTGACATCGACAACTTGTGGAAACGTGAAAAGGTAGCCAAGGACAAGAAGGAAGCCATTAAATTAGCTATCAATGCCGGTATAGATATGACCATGGATCCTTATAGTGTGGACTTCTGTGTATTGCTAAAACAATTGGCCGAAGAAGGAGAGGTGCCCATGAGCCGTATAGATGATGCTACCCGTCGTGTACTCCGTCTGAAGTATCGTCTCGGCTTGTTTGACCAACCCAATACGGACTGGACCGAATATCCGGGATTTGCTTGCGAAATTCATGCGAAGGATGCTTTGAATGCAGCCGAAGAATCCATGATTTTGCTGAAGAACGAAAATAATGTCTTGCCGTTGCAGGGTAAAAAGATTTTGTTGACCGGACCGAATGCCAACCAAATGCGTTGTCTGAACGGAGGCTGGAGCTATTCATGGCAGGGACATGTGGCCGATGAGTTTGCCGGTGAATATAATACCATTTACGAAGCGTTGTGCAACAAGTATGGTAAACAGAATGTTATTTTAGAACAGGGGGTTACTTACAATGAAAAACGGGCATATTGGGAAGAAAATCCACCGCAGATTCAGAAAGCGGTTGCTACAGCCGGTTGCGCAGATGTGATTGTGGCTTGTATCGGTGAAAACTCGTATTGTGAAACTCCGGGTAACCTGACCGACCTTACACTGAGCCAAAACCAGCGTGACTTGGTAAAGGCATTGGCCAAAACCGGAAAGCCCATTGTATTGGTGTTGAACGAAGGTCGTCCACGTATTGTTGCCGATATAGAACCATTGGCCGATGCGGTAGTCGATATTCTGTTGCCGGGTAATTATGGGGGCGATGCCTTGGCAAATCTTTTGGCCGGAGATGCCAACTTCAGCGGAAAGATGCCGTATACCTATCCCAAGGAAGTACATTCGTTGATGACATACGACTACAAACCGAGTGAACACATTGGTGAAGCCATGGAAGGTGCCTATAATTACGATGCACAGGTATCTTTTCAATGGGCTTTCGGCTATGGCCTGAGTTATAATAAGTATGAATACAGCAATTTCAAGGTGAACAAGGAGAACTTTACCGCCGGTGATGAACTGGTATTTACCGTGGATGTAAAGAATACCGGTACACGTGTGGGCAAGGAAAGTGTATTGCTTTTCAGCAGCGATTTGGTAGCCAGCATTACTCCCGACAACCGTCGTTTGCGTCAGTTTGAAAAGGTAGAATTACAACCGGGAGAAACCAAAACCGTCACTCTGAAACTGAAAGGCAGTGACTTGGCCTTTGTAGGTATCGATGGCAAGTGGCGATTGGAATCCGGGGATTTCCGTATGCAAGCAGGTAACCAGATACTGAACATCGCTTGTAGTCAGACTATGGTTTGGGATACTCCGAATAAATGATTCTTTTCATTTTTCTTTTGCCCGAACAAAAGAAAAACGAAACAAAAAGAAAATTCGCCGTCTACGTTCCGAAGCTAAAAAATCGGTCCTTTTCCTAAAGAAAAAGAACTCGCTATGCTCAAACAGCTTTTTCTTCTTTACGGAAAAGAACCGATTTTTCTATACGCTTCTCCACTGAGGCCGGATACTTCTGATGTGGATGTATACTAAATATCGCTTTGTTTGTTGCATCATAGATGTTCTTTCATTCCGTGTAGCCCGTGCCTGAAAACTTAATTAATGTAAAAAAACAAATGGTTCCTTTTACTTTTTTGTCTGAAAGGTTTCTAACCGACAAAGACTGATGAAAAGATGATAAATGAAGATAAGATACGTGAGGCATGTGCCAAGAATCCGGACAAAGGGTTCCGGATGCTGATGGAGGCTTTCCAACAGCCTGTGTACTGGCACATCAGACGTATGGTAGTGAGCCATGACGATGCCGAAGATGTATTGCAGGAAACATTTATCCGTATCTTCCGATATCTGGGAGATTTCAGAGCGGAAAGCTCGTTGGCTACTTGGATATATCGTATTGCCACTAACGAAAGCCTCCGTTTCTTGAATCACCGGAAAGAACAGGCGCTTTCTACCGAGGAGATACAGGAAGAGTTGATAGGTAAACTGATGGCATCGGAATATGTGGATTATGATAACGAAATGGCAGTGAAGTTCCAGAAAGCGGTGCTTATGCTTCCCGAAAAACAACGGGTGGTGTTCAACCTAAGGTACTATGACGATTTGTCGTACGAGGAAATAAGTAAGATAACCGGGTCGAAAGTAGAAACGCTGAAGGCTAATTACCATTTCGCCAAGGAGAAGATAAAGGTGTATATGACTAAATAAAGGTTAAGAATATGAATAAGGATTTTGATTTTAACGAAGTAGGCAAGCAAATGCCATACCGCACACCCGAAGGTTTCTTTGAAAGAATCCAAGAAGAAACTTTAGCTAAGGTAGAAGCCGAAAAACGTCGGAAGAAAATCTACCGCTTCAAGGTGGGAATTACCGCTGTACTAAGTGCAGCTGCCATTTGGTGCGGAGCCATGTTCTTCTCTCCTGCAAATAATACCGAAACCCAACAAACGGAGGGGGGCAATGAATGGTTGGCAAGTGTAGAAGATCCTATGGAGCTCTACCTTCAACAACTGACCGATGAAGAATTGGAAACGTGGATTGAATTCTCGGAGAATGATATATATTATGAATTAGCAAACGAATTAGAAGGTTATGAAGAAGATTAAGTTTTTAGGAATGCTCGTAGTAGCAATGGTAATGAGTGTACAGGGTATGGACGCTCAAGGTAAACAGGAAGGTCCGAAAAGAGATAAAAGAATTACTCCCGAAAAAATGGCCGAATTCCAGGCCATGCGGTTGAGCGACCAGTTGGGATTGGACGACGCTACTTCTTCCAAGTTTAAGGAAGTATACAAAAAGTATATGAAGGAAGTGGGAGAGGCTCACATGGAGTTTGCCAAGGACTTTGGAAAGATGAGAAAGTTTGAGGCTCCGCAAGAGGGAGAAATGGTGCAACCGGAACCTAAAGCATTTACTGACGCTGAAGTGGACCAAATGATGAAGAACCGATTCGCCCTAAGCAGAAAGACACTCGATATTCGCGAAAAGTATTATCATGAGTTCCGTAAGTTTCTTTCGCCCAAGCAAGTACAGAAGATTTTTGATTTCGGAGAAATGAGTCGCGGCAAATTCCGCGATGAAATGAACCGTCGTCAAGGTATAAAGCATCCGGGGGCAAATGGGCCTCACCACCCGATGGAAAGGTGAAAAGTAAAAAATGTAGATAAGGATAACACGGTATTAGTATCTATTAGGTAAAATTTTCTCATGAAGGTGGATGTGTCGAAATACACATCCACCTATTTTTAGGTATACTCTCATTTTTATTTGTATACACACAATAAAAATTGTATGTTTGCAAAAGAATAAAAAAGATAATCTATGAGAATCATTGCATGTATAATAGGGTTGCTCGGTATTTTTTGTGTACAAGCACAGAATCGCAATAAGCAATATGAAGAATATATCAAACAATACCGCGACATTGCCGTAGAGGAGATGAAACGCTATCGCATTCCGGCCAGTATCACTTTGGCACAGGGATTGTTGGAATCTGGAGCCGGACAGGGAACGTTGGCGCGGAAATCTAACAATCACTTTGGTGTCAAGTGTGGGGGTGATTGGCGAGGTAAAACCGTGAAGCACGATGACGATGCTCGTAATGAGTGTTTCCGGGTATATAAAAATGCCAAGGATTCATATCGGGACCATTCCAAGTTCCTCGCTGGTCGGCAACGGTATGCGGCACTTTTTGAATTGAAGATAACCGATTACAAGGGGTGGGCACATGGTTTGAAGAAAGCAGGGTATGCTACCAATCCCCGATATGCATATCAGTTGATTGATATTATAGAGCGTTATGACTTGCATAAGTATGACACCAAGGGTGGCTTGAAATGGATGAAGGAAAATCCACTTCCGCATGAACCTTACATAGCCAACGGACTCTTATATATAAAGGTACAAGAGGGAGCTACTTGGAAAAGCATTTCGAAGGAATTTGACATCAGCAAGCGGAAACTGCGCAAGTATAACGATTTGTATAAGGGGTATGAACTTCAAGAAGGGGATGTTATCTATTTGGAAAAGAAGAATCGGAAAGCTCCGAAGGGATATATTGTACATGTACTCCGAAACGGAGAATCCATGTATTCCATTTCGCAGAAGTATGGCATCCGTTTGAAGCGTTTGTATAAAATGAACAAGATGTCTCCCGAAGACCCGGTTCCACCGGTAGGTACGATTCTGAGATTAAGATAAAAATAAAAGCTCCTGATTTGCAGGAGCTTTTATTTTTATTATTTGGTTACATTCACGTTCTTGACTGTGAAACCTTTAACGTAAGACTGGTTGAAGTCAGCATTCTTCTTAGCCTTGATATTGAGGTTTTCGAAATGGAAGTTTGTCAGTTTGTACTGGTCTTCCTGACTCTTTACGTTGAAGAATACATCCACTTCCATCTGGCAATTGCGCATGGTAATGTAGTCGCTGTACGACATAGGTGGGTCCTTGCGGTCTTTCAAGTCATAGAACTGGGTCCATGGCTGTATGTAGATAAATTGTCCTACATTGCCCGTAATGTCTTCAACGGTTACATATTCATAACGTTGAGGTGTATCGGGACGCATCTTAAGCCACAGCAAGCGGGTAGCTTGGTTTACATTGATGCGACGAAGTATAATGTTATGGTTAAAGATAGATTCTGAACCTAAAGTGAGACATCCATGGCAGAATCCATATTCACAATCTTCAATGATGACATTGTAGTTTCCTCCGTTGCCCTCTACTTTGGTCGGGTCGTCTGCCCATGGGCCTTTACCGCCCTTCATGGCGATGGCATCATCGTTTACCGACAGGTAACATCCCTTCACCAATACATTCTTTACCACATCCAGGTCGATGGCATCGGTGCTGGGGCCTTTGGCATGGTTGGGCTTGCCCAACGAATAGATGGACAGATTCAGCAACTTTACATTTTCGCTGTTGTAGATATGGGTAGTCCAGAAAGCAGAATTCTGAAGCTTCACACCTTCTATCTGTACGTTCTTGCAATTCGAAACATATACCAATCGGGGACGTTGTTCGTCCTTGTTGGTACACTGGCGGTTCCATTTACGACGCAACCAAAACTGCTTGTGATAGCGCAATCCGTTACCGTCGATGGTTCCCTTGCCCGAGATAGTGAATCCGTCCAGTCCGTCTACATTGATCAATGCCCCAAAGTAAGTACAAGTTTCTCCTTCAATGCGAGTCTTGCCTAACGGATAATCGCCGATAAAATCAGAACCAAGTAGGGTAGCACCGTCTTCCAAATAAAGGTGAGTACCTTGTTTGAAGTGCAAGCCACCGGTCATGTAAGTACCTCTTGGTATTACAATTACTCCACCGCCATTGGCAGCCGCCTTGTCTATCAATGCTTGGATTTCTTCGGTGTGCAGACGTCCGTCGGCAAAGATTTCATAATCAGTCAATACATATTTCTTTCCTAACTTTTCGATGTCTACCGATTCGTTTTGTCTGAACCATTCAGGAATCTCTGTACCGTCGGGAAAACGGTCAATGTCTTTCTTCTTCTTTGCGAAGGATGCGGGTGCTGCCAATAGGAATGCGAGCAGCAAGGGCAAAAATTTGTTCATAGGCTTTTGAATTGATTTATAATTAATTTAACAGTGTCTGAATGCAAAGATAGTCTTTTTTATTATTATGTGCATTTGTTTTGTAATTTTTGTTTGGATATGGCTGAAAGAATACATTGTTTCATCTCTCCTGTTAAAGTGTATTTTATAACATACACTGATTTTTTTATTATTTTTTCTTGTTTTATAAAATAATTCATATATTTGCCCTGTCCATCGCCGATACTTCAGAAATGAAGTAAAAAAAAGAGGAGATGGGCAGACATATTTAAGGAAAGACGTTTACTACGTTTTTGTCTTTGGCGATTCGGAACTTCGCAACCTCTTGAATTGTAGCCAAAACAAATGCAGCGGTAGATGTCTGCGTGATAGGTATATATCATTTGTACATCCGTCCGGAAGGGTGTATAGTTTCTATATATATCATATCGGCGTGGGCTTCTGCGTTGCTCGTTCGGCTACAATGGGCAATGCGAAGGCCTCGAATCGTGGGACGAGTAACAAGTACAGATTCCCACGCTTTTTCTTTTTATGCCTTCACTTATATTAGAATTAGGATTTTAAAACCCACCG
>CAZFDP010000074.1:0-8504 GCA_964518185.1 uncultured Phocaeicola sp.
CGATAACTTAAAAAACGAGAGAATTATGCACATGTCCGATGCACTTGTCAGCCCATCGGTGGCTATAACCACCGCCTGTTTGTCGGCCTCCTTGCTTTTTATCGCAACCCGCAAAATAGAGAATGATACCCGCCAACTGCCCCTAATGGGGGTAATGGGGGCCTTTATCTTTGCCATACAGATGATAAACTTTACCATTCCCGGCACGGGTTCGAGCGGGCACATCATGGGAGGCATCCTACTATCGGCCATCTTAGGACCATGGGCTGCTTTCCTTACCCTCAGTTCGGTCCTTATCCTTCAATGCCTCCTTATGGGCGATGGAGGGCTGATGGCTTTGGGGTGCAACATCCTCAACATGGCCGTATGCGCTTGCCTGGTGGTTTATCCGTTGGTTTTCCGCCCGTTAGCGGGGGCTTCTCCCTCCACCAAACGGCTTCTTATTACCGCCATCATAGCTTGTACCATAGCCATGGAATTAGGAGCTACCCTCGTCACCCTGGAGACTGAGGCATCGGGAGTAACGGCCTTGCCCATCGGTCGGTTTCTGCTCTTCATGCTCCCTATCCATTTGGTTATCGGTATGGGCGAAGGACTGGCTACCGCAGGAGTACTTACGTTTATGGTCCGTTATCGTCCCGAACTTCTGCAAGCATCGGACGCATCCCCGAAAGTGTCTCGCCAACAAGTGTGGATGGGATTTGCCATAGCCTTGATTTTAGGCATTTGTGGTTACTGGTGGGCATCCTCCTTACCCGATGGGTTGGAATGGTCTATAGAGAAGACGATGGAAATACGATAAGTCATGAGCAAACTGGAGAAGGTAATCTACCAACTGAGTTCCATAGAACAAAAGGTTGGAGAGGACAAGTATCTTCATCGGATTGATACAAGAGCCCAACTACTGGTTTTGTTGGTCTTCTTGTTCTGTATGCTTTCATTGCCCACCGGACATTGGCAACGAATGGCCTTTTTCCTTGTGTTCCCTCTTACCCTCTGCCTCCAAGCGAAGATAGGATACCTATCTTTGTTTTTACGTTCATTGGTCATTCTACCCTTTGTGGGGCTTATCGGCATTTTCAATCCATGGCCCAGTTTCTTAGGTATCCTTATCAGGGGGATTGCATCCGTACAAGCGGTGCTTGTATTCATACAGGTCGTTGGATTCCACAACCTTTGTAGGGGCATCCAATACTTAGGTGTCCCTTCACTTTTGGTCGCTCAGTTATTGTTTGTCTACCGCTATCTGTTTGTCCTCCTTCAAGAAGCATTGAGCATGGAACGTGCCCGCCAATCGAGGAGTTACGGACGTACCACCTATCCGCTCCGCCAATGGGGAATCTTTACAGGACAATTGTTGTTACGTACACTCGATCGTTCGGAGCGCCTCCATCAAGCCATGCTTTCGCGTGGTTTCAATGGCACGTTGCCTCAAGGGGAGCACTCTCCCTGGAGTTTTTCCGATACGTTGTATCTGCTCGTTTGGAGCACTTTTTTTCTATTACTCCGCTTCATCATCTTCTAAATTCCACGTTATGAGCCACCATTATTTACAATTCAACCATGTTCATTACACCTACCCCAATGGTTTCCATGCGCTACGAGGCATTTCCTTCTTGTTGCACCACGGCGAAAAAGTGGCATTGATGGGTACGAATGGTTCGGGAAAATCGACCTTACTTCTGCATACCAACGGATTGTTGCTTCCACAAGAAGGAAGCATCAATGTAGGGGGCATCCCGATAAACAAACAAACACTCCCCCTGGTGAGGCAATCGGTAGGCCTTGTCTTTCAGAATCCCGACGACCAACTCTTTATGCCTACCCTTGAAGAAGATGTAGCCTTCGGGCCCCGGAATATGAAATTACCCCCCGACGAAGTGCAAAGGCGGGTAGAACAAGCATTGGGAAGTGTGGGTGCAACCGAATGGCGCAAGCGGGCAGGACATCAGCTATCGGGCGGACAAAAACGATGTGGAGCCATCGCCACGGTACTCTCCATGGAGCCCAATGTACTTGTGATGGACGAGCCCACCTCCAACCTCGATGCCAAAGCCCGAAGGCAACTTATCCGCCTTATCCAAGGCTTCGGCCATACTTGCCTCATCGCTACACACGACATCCGTTTGGCCATGGAAGTGTGCAATCGGGCCATGGTGCTACACGAAGGAGAGCTCATTGCCGATGGAGAAACCAGACAAGTACTCCAAACACCCGATGTAATCGAGAAAACCGGTATGGAAATAGAACAATTCCCCCCATGGCTTGTTCTATAATCCAAACCAAAAATTAGATTACGCTTATGAAAACAGATTCATCGAACAATTGTATGCATAGGAAAGGATTCAGAGGATTTCTCGACATTGTGGTACTTTTCCTCTCCATGATACTGGTGGTAAACATCTCTGTAGATACCCTCCAAAACATTCCGTTCTATACCCAACCCGAATTTCTGAAAGTCCAGTTTTGGGTATGTATTCTATTTTTAGTCATCTTCTTCATCGAATTGTTCACCGCCACCGACAAGAAACGTTTCTTTTCCCGTCACTTCATCTTCCTGCTGGTGGCCATTCCCTACCATGCCATATTCTCGGCCTTTGGATGGACTTCCTCCCTTGAGATAGCCTATATCTTCCGCTTTGTCCCCCTTGTACGTGGTGGATATGCCCTGGCCATTATTGCCGGATGGTTTACCAAGAACAAGATAACCGGCTTGTTTGTAGCCTATTTGATGATATTGATTATATGCATTTATTTTGGAAGCCTTGCCTTCTATTTCACCGAATTCAACATGAACCCCTTGGTGAAGAGTTATTCCGATGCCCTTTGGTGGGCCTTTATGGATGCCACTACCGTAGGTTCGAACATCATAGCCGTTACCCCCACCGGCAAAGTACTCTCCGTTATGCTGGCCGCCGTAGGCATGATGATGTTCCCCATCTTTACGGTTTACATCACCAATATAGTAGAACGTAAGAATAAAGAATAATACACCGGCTTATGAAGTAAAAAAGTTGGTTTAGCAATCGAAGGAAAGCAATAAAAAGAAAGAAGCTGTGTCATAAATGTATTTTAGGCGCACATAAAAAAAATAAGTGGATGTGTATTTCGACACACCCACTTTGCGGAGAGAGAGGGATTCGAACCCCCGGTACCTCTCAGTACAACGGTTTTCAAGACCGCCGCGATCGACCACTCTGCCATCTCTCCAAAGCCTCTTATTAGGAGTGCTTTTTGTTAAAAGCGGTGCAAAGGTACGGAATATTTTTAATTCTGCAAGAAATTACTATGAAAAAAATATTTTATTTTGTAACTTTGTACCCAATAAGTTGAAGTTATCGTTTATGCCAACAGAAAATCATAACAAAAAAACTATATGAAAAAAACATTTCTCTTAAGTTTACTACTGATGCTAATCAGCTGGATACCGGCAATAGCGCAGATTCAAGACCCCGTACAATTCAAATCTGAATGGAAATCACTTTCGGATACCGAGGCTCAAATTGTGTTTACCGCCGATATTGATGCGGGATGGCATGTGTATTCTACCGACTTGGGAGAAGGCGGCCCTATCTCGGCTACCTTCAATACCGACAAGATGGAAGGATTGGAACTCGATGGCAAACTGATGCCACAAGGCAAGGAAGTAGAAAACTTCGATAAGTTGTTCGAAATGAAAGTACGCTATTTCGAAAACAAAGCCACCTTCGTACAGAAATTGAAAATAACCAGTGAAACTTATTACATCGAAGGTTATTTGGAATACGGTGCATGTAATGACGAGAACTGCCTACCCCCTACCGAAGTGTCCTTCAAGTATTCGGGAAAAGGAATACCTGTAACAACAGCAGCCAAAGAAGAGCCCGTTGTAACTGAAGAAAAAACTGTTGTAAACGAAGAAAAGCCCGCAACAGAAGTAGCAGCTTCCGATTATTGGAAACCCGTTATCGACCAACTGAATGCTTTTGGTGAAGAAACGGCCCAAACCACCAACCAATCTTGGATATATATATTCTTTGCAGGATTTGTAGGCGGCTTGCTTGCCTTATTCACCCCATGTGTATGGCCCATCATCCCAATGACCGTAAGCTTTTTCTTAAAGCGTTCAAAGGACAAGAAGAAAGGCATACGCGATGCTTGGACGTATGGCGCATCTATCGTTGTGATTTACGTTACGTTAGGCTTGGCCATCACCCTTATCTTTGGAGCCAGTGCACTGAACGCACTTTCTACCAATGCGGTATTCAACATATTGTTCTTCTTGATGTTGGTAGTATTTGCCGCTTCGTTCTTCGGAGCTTTCGAAATTACCCTCCCATCCAAATGGAGCAATGCCGTAGATAGCAAGGCCGAACAAACAAGCGGATTACTCAGCATTTTCTTGATGGCATTTACCTTGTCATTGGTATCATTCTCTTGTACCGGTCCTATCATTGGTTTCTTGTTGGTAGAAGTATCTACCACCGGAAGTGTAGTGGCTCCCGCCATTGGTATGTTAGGCTTTGCCTTGGCCTTGGCACTCCCCTTCACTCTGTTTGCCATGTTCCCCTCATGGTTGAAACAAATGCCAAAATCGGGCGGTTGGATGAATGTAATCAAAGTAACCCTTGGTTTCCTGGAATTGGCCTTCGCCCTGAAATTCTTATCAGTAGCCGATTTGGCATACGGATGGCGCATCCTCGACCGCGAAACCTTCCTTGCCTTATGGATTGTAATCTTCGGTTTGCTTGGTTTCTATCTGTTGGGCAAAATCAAGTTCCCGCATGACGATGACGACAACACAGTTAGTGTACCTCGTTTCTTTATGGCTTTATGCTCGTTGGCATTCGCCGTATATATGGTTCCCGGTTTGTGGGGCGCACCTTTGAAAGCAGTCAGCGCCTTTGCGCCACCGATGAACACTCAGGACTTTAACCTCTACAAGAACGAAGTTCATGCCCAATTCGACGATTACGATGCAGGTATGGAATATGCCAAGCGTACCGGCAAACCGGTAATGCTCGACTTTACCGGATACGGTTGTGTAAATTGTCGTAAGATGGAATTGGCCGTATGGACCGATCCAAAGGTTAGCCAAATCATGACCGAAGACTATGTATTGATTACACTTTATGTAGACAACAAGACTCCACTTCCGGAGCATATCAAGGTAACAGAAAACGGTAAGGAACGTACACTCCGCACCCTTGGCGACAAATGGAGTTATTTGCAACGGGTAAAATTTGGAGCCAATGCCCAACCCTTCTATGTATTGATTGACAACGAAGGTAATCCGCTTAACAAATCCTACTCTTACGATGAGGATGTAAACAAGTATGTAGATTTCCTTCAAACCGGTTTGAACAATTATAAAAAATAAAATCTCTTCTCCATCGTGTCATCCTGAGCAATGCGAAGGATCTGAATACATCAACTAACGCTCTTCAGATTCTTCACTTCGTTCAGAATGACACGAGGGGGATGATTATTAATCAAACATTATGATTGCAAAAGCAGAAAGAGAGCAAATCATCGCCCTCATCAAACGCGAAGTGGTTCCCGCCATTGGATGTACAGAACCCATCGCCGTAGCCCTTTGTGTAGCCAAAGCTACCGAAACCTTAGGATGCAAACCCGAGAAAATTAAAGCTTTACTAAGCGCCAATATCCTTAAAAATGCCATGGGAGTAGGTATCCCAGGAACAGGTATGATTGGACTTCCTATAGCCATTGCCTTAGGAGCACTCATCGGAAAAAGCGAGTACCAACTGGAAGTACTGAAAGACAGCACCCCCGAAGCCGTAGAAGAAGGTAAAAAGATGATCGATGCACAAACTATCGATATTGCTTTAAAAATCGGCATCGAAGAAAAGCTGTACATTGAAATCATCTGCGAAGCACAAGGAAAAAAGGCAACCGCCATCATCAGCGGTGGACATACAAACTTTGTCTATGTAACAAGAAACGAAGAAGTTTTGCTGAACGAACAAGCGGTAGCATCATCAAACGTAAGTACAGAAGACATCCAGTTAACACTAAAGAAGGTGTATGATTTCGCCATGACTACCCCATTGGATGAAATCAAATTCATTCTTGAAACCCGCAATTTAAACAAAAATGCGGCAGAACGTTCTTTCAAAGGTAATTATGGACATCAATTGGGTAAGACTCTAAACAGCCATAATATCAACTTAATGATGGGCGACAACACCTTTACTCATATCCTCTCTTATACATCGGCTGCTTGCGATGCCCGTATGGCAGGGGCCATGATACCTGTTATGAGTAACTCCGGTAGTGGTAACCAAGGAATTACCGCCACACTCCCCGTAGTGGTATATGCTGAAGACCATCAAAAAACAGAAGAAGAACTGATTCGCGCCTTAATCCTAAGTCACCTTACGGTTATCTATATCAAACAAAGTTTAGGACGCCTCTCGGCTTTATGTGGATGTGTAGTAGCCGCTACAGGTTCCAGTTGTGGTATCACCTATTTGATGGGAGGAGGCTACGAACAAGTAAGCTATGCCGTAAAGAACATGATTGCCAACATCACCGGTATGATTTGCGATGGAGCCAAACCCAGTTGCGCCCTAAAATTAGCCAGTGGAGTATCTACAGCTGTACTATCGGCCGTATTGGCTATGGAAGGCAAATGTGTGACATCCGTAGAAGGTATCATTGATGACGATGTAGATCAAAGCATCCGCAATCTCACCCTCATCGGTTCGCAAGGAATGAACGAAACCGACAAGCTGGTACTCGACATTATGACACACAAGCAATGTAACTGATGATATATAAAAACGGGGCGATAAAATCGTCCCGTTCTTATTTATGCTTCAATGGATGGTATATCGTCTATGTCAGTAATTTGCGGCAATGGATTCTTGTCACTTTGCTTGGCACCCAATTTTTCCAGTTTTCCACAAGTTTGCAAAATACTTTGTCCACCCGGCATGAGTTTCTTTTCTCCCTCTTCAAAAGCCTTAGTTGCATTATCAAGTGCTTTACCGATGGCCTGATATTTCTTCATGAACTGTCCTACTCTGTCCAACATTTCATTAGCCAAAGCATATACCCGTTCATGATTCTGAGCCTGAGCTATTTGTGTCCACGTTAAATTAATGATACGCAAAGCTGCAAACAAGGTCTGTTCATCGGCAATAAAAACATTCTTCTCCATCGCTTTACGCCATAGGTCAGGCTGAGAATGAAGAGCGGTCCATAAGGCACCTGTATGAGGGACGAACATGATTACATAATCCATCTTTACTTTGGGAGGCTGTACATACGATGAATAATCTTTGGCCGACAATTCCTTGACATGCTTTTGGATACTATCTATATGAGCTTTTAAATACTGTTGACGTTTGTCTTCCTCCTCGGCATTGACATAATCCATAAAAGCAGTAAGCGATACTTTGGAGTCAATAATCACTTCCCGTCGTTGATCAAGGTGCAAAATCACATCCGGACGCATAATACTTCCTTCATCCGACTTCACGACATAACCATCTGCACTACGGATAACCGACTGAGTATCATAATGTACCCCACGAGTAAGCCCTTGCGATTCAAGCAACTCATCGAGTACCGTTTCTCCCCAATCACCTTGTACTTTGCTACCATGCTTAAACACTCTGGCCAATTCATCAGCACTCTTTTTAGCAGCCTCGCTTTGTCGCATCATATTTTCAATGTTCGCCTTCATTTCGCTACTCATTGATGTCTGCTTCAAGGTACTTTCGTTCATAGCCTTCTTCATGTTGTCGATAGTCTCACGAAGCGGATTCACAATTTGTCCCAAATTAGTCTGACTGGATTCGGCAAATTCCTTTTGGCGTTGTTTCAGCATATCGTCCGTAGCCGATTTCATTTGGGCAGCTACCTTGGCTATTGTCTCGTCAAAACGTACTTGTTGTTCATCGAGGGCTAATTTTTTCTGCTTTTCCCATTCCTCCTTCGCCTCATTCAACCGACGTTGTTCTTCGATTTTCACTTCCTCTATCTGTCTGCGGGCTTCGGCTTTTATTTCTTCTTGTTGGTTACGCATTTCCTGTATAGTTTTATCCGATTGAAGTTGTGCGTTACCCAACTGTGTCTGCAAAATATCCAACTTTGTTACCAATACCTGCTTCTGACCTCTCGCTACCAAGAAACAAATGACATATCCTAAAACTGCACCTACTACGGCAGCTATTATCGTAATTTCCATCATACTCTATCTTTTGATTGACAAAGATAATGATTCCCGTTATTTTTCGGATATAGAATAAGGTAATATTTATCGTTTTACGTAAAATAATGAAGTTACATAGGTATCAAAAGACACTAAATAATCCCCCTAACAACCTATTTTTTCACATTTTGATGCATTACCAAAGGAAAATGTTACAACGAAAGAGGGATACCAACGAATATAAAGTGTACTTTTGGATTATTTTAAATTCAACAACAAACTAAAATCTTAGTAACGTGTAAAAAATAAGTTGCATCAGTTTAGTAGTGTCATCCTGACCATA
>CAZFDP010000075.1:0-8369 GCA_964518185.1 uncultured Phocaeicola sp.
CGGGTGATGGGCGGACGCATGCCCGACCAGTGGGTGGTGTACGAATCGAGTACCACATCGGTATAGTCGTCGGTAAGGTCGGTACAGATCATTTCCCAATGCGGGCGTTCGAACCAGATATATGCCTTTTGAGTTTCGGGATTAACATACACATCGAAGTCACCCACACCATAACCTTGCGGACGGAGGTTGCGTACAAAGGTGTAGGGGCCACGGAAATCGTCTGCTGTGAGTACAACGAAGTAACCGGCTGTATCCTGGCTTTTGGCCCAGCACACATACTTCTTGGTCTTTTCATTATAAATGATGTGCGGACGTTCCAACTTCTGGCTGAAGTGGATGGGCGACAATGGATTGATGCTGTCGGGCTCCAGTATCAGCCCTTCGTCTTTCCAGTTGTAGAAGTCGGTTGAGGTGTACAGACGAAAGCCACCGAACATGCGGTTGGTGCCGAACAGGGCATCTTGCTTGTTTTCACCATACCAATAATAGGTACCATCCTTGTAGAACATCTGGAAGGCATGTGCATGAATGGGCTTTCCGTTGTTGTCGAGCCATACTTCGCCTGAACGTACAGAATGATAGGTTTGCGGTTCCAGTTCCACTTCCTGTACATTTAAGTAGCTGCTTTCTTCGCCCACTTTTTCAATGATGACCGGCTTGCCGGTGGTTAGGTTGTTCAATCCATAGAACGAAGCATAGTCGGCATTGTCTATTTCGAGGGTAGAGTCGTTGGAGTGAATGAGCAAATCTTTCATGGATACTCCCGATGCATCGTGAATATATCCCAATTCATCACAGGTTACAGTAGCGTTTCCGAAGAAGATATTTTTTGATTCCCGTTCGGGAAGTGATTCAATGGATACCATCTTACGACATTTCTCTACCACTACATCGTGGATGGAAATGTTACGGTATTGGGGGGTAAAACGGGTTACTTCAGGTACCGGATAGCGTCGGCACAGGTCGCCCATCCACTTATAAGTACCGAGTAAGTCTACACAAAGTGCATCGTACACGAGATTGGCGCGTACGCGTCCCACATAGATACCTTCCATGGTACCTCCGCGGGTGCGACGTGACTTGAAGCGGAATCCCCGTTCGGTGCCATCGAATACACAATCGTGCATGTAAATGTTCTTGATGCCACCGGCTGTTTCTGTACCACATACAATGCCGCCGGCACCTCGGAGCGACAAACTGTGACGGATCACTACATTCTCGGTGGGGCGATTTATGCGCAAACCATCGTCACCACGTCCTGATTTGATGGTATAGCAGTCGTCCTGACAATCGAGTGAGCAATACTCAATAAGTACATTCTTGCTCGATTCCACATCGATTCCGTCGGTACGTCCGTGACCGAAGCTGGTTACCGTTACTCCACGGATGATGACATTTTCGCAATACTGCGGAACTATATTCCAATACAATCCTTGGTCGAGATGCACCCCTTCGATGAGTACGTTCTTACAGTTGATAGGAGCGAAAGTTTTAGGCAAGAATACTTGTGGATTTGTTGTGCCGTCGTATATACGTTCCTCTATAGGCATATCGGGGAATACAATCTGTTCGATATTGAGTGCCGTTTCCTTATTTATCTGGTAAATTTCGCAATCGATGGACGGGCCTACGATGCGCCCTTTCCCTGTGAGGGCGATGTTTTTGGCTTCATTGGCATAGATGAATGCACCGAGCGAATACAGTTCGATACCCTCATCGCGGGTAAATACTACCGGCAGATAATCCTTCACTTCACCACTAAAGTGCAGTTCGGCTCCCTCCTGTAGTTCCAGGTTAATGTTGTCTTTCAGTGTGATTCGTCCGGTTTTCCATATCCCTTTTGGGATGATTACCTTACCACCACCCTGTGTGTACAGTTCGTCGATGGCTTGTTGGATGGGTAGTGTAGAGAGCCCTTCGGTATTCATTTCTACAATGACTTGATTGTCGGGAAATTCCGGACGTTCAAGGTTGGGCATCTGGAATGGTGCCTGAATGGGGGCAATGGTGTCGGGCATGCATTGCGGCCCTACCTGTTCACGTGTAGGAATCTGTTTGGCAACAGATGTTGTTTCTTCACTTTGCTTAGAAGTGCATGAGAGTAAACCTAATGTAAAGGTCAGTCCCATCAGCGAAAAATACATTTTCTTGTTCTTCATTGATTTTTTTGTTTTGTTTTAATGGTGCAAATTTCGGTTTTTTAATGCAAGTATGGAATGTTATTTTGTACAAAAGCATTAAAAATCATTCACATGTATGATTTTACAGATGTGTATTGGTATATCAGAAAAGGAAGTGGAATGCTTGTTCGAAGTGATAATCTGATAAAAATATTCGTGTTTTTTCTTACGATTCATAATTTATTTGAAAAAAAAGTGATGTTTTGTTTGCTGATTAAGAAAAACGCTTTACCTTTGCAACCGTAAGTTTTAAATGATAACAGAATTTATGAATATGGCTACATCTATTAACCTATCAGTCTTGCACATTATTCGCGTCGTGGTGGTCGTACCAAGAGGTGAGAAAGGTTGTATGTATTAGCCATATATGTAAAATATACGTCAGAAGCCTTTCTCATTGTTGAGAGAGGCTTTTTGATTAAAGAAACAGAAAGGTTGTAAAGATGAAGAATCAGTTACGCAGTTCGTTCAGTACACAAGGTCGCCGAATGGCCGGAGCACGTGCCCTTTGGGTAGCTAATGGCATGAAACGTGAGATGATAGGCAAGCCCATCATTGCAATAGTCAATTCGTTTACCCAGTTTGTACCGGGGCATACTCATTTGCATGAAATCGGTCAACAGGTAAAAGCTGAAATTGAAAAGTTGGGGTGTTTTGCTGCTGAATTTAATACCATTGCTATAGACGATGGTATCGCTATGGGGCACGATGGAATGCTTTATTCTCTTCCCAGTCGCGATATAATTGCAGACAGTGTGGAGTATATGGTAAATGCTCATAAAGCCGATGCGATGGTATGCATCAGCAATTGTGACAAGATTACCCCGGGTATGCTGATGGCATCCATGCGTTTGAATATCCCTACAGTGTTTGTGTCGGGTGGTCCAATGGAAGCGGGTGAATGGAATAACCAACATCTGGACTTGATTGATGCCATGATAAAGAGTGCCGATGCATCGGTGAGCGATGAGGAAGTGGCACAAATAGAGAATAATGCTTGTCCCGGATGTGGATGTTGTTCGGGTATGTTTACTGCTAACTCCATGAACTGTTTGAACGAAGCTATCGGACTGGCGCTTCCCGGTAATGGTACCATATTGGCTACCCATACCAATCGTACCCGGCTTTTCAAGGATGCGGCTGCACTGATTGTAAAGAATGCCTATAAATATTACGAGGAAGGCGATGAAAGTGTATTGCCCAAGAGCATTGCTACCCGCGAAGCTTTCCTTAATGCCATGACACTGGATATTGCCATGGGTGGTTCTACCAATACCGTGCTGCATCTATTGGCCATTGCCAATGAAGCCGGTGTGAACTTTACCATGGATGATATTGATATGCTTTCACGTCGTGTGCCTTGTTTGTGCAAGGTGGCACCCAATACACAGAAATACCACATACAGGATGTGAACCGTGCCGGTGGTATCCTGAATATTTTGGCTGAACTCTCGAAGGGCGGGCTGTTGGATACTGAAGTAAATCGTGTAGATGGCATCAAACTGGCCGAAGCCATTAAGAAATACAATATCAATAAGGAAGAAGTGGATAAAGATGCCTATCGCATCTATACCAGTGCACCGGGCAATAAGTTCAACATTAAGCTTGGTTCGCAGAATGCTTATTATCAGGCATTGGATACCGATCGTACCAATGGATGTATCCGTGATTTGGATCATGCCTATTCCAAAGACGGTGGCTTGGCTGTACTGAAAGGGAATATCGCACAAGACGGATGTGTGGTAAAGACTGCCGGTGTGGATGAAAGTATCTGGAAATTCTCAGGTCCCGCTAAAGTATTCGATTCGCAGGAAGCTGCTTGCGATGGTATATTAGGAGGTAAAGTGGTCAGTGGCGATGTGGTGGTGATTACCCACGAAGGCCCGAAGGGAGGTCCCGGTATGCAAGAGATGTTGTATCCTACTTCGTACATCAAAAGCAAGCATCTGGGTAAGGAATGTGCACTCATTACCGATGGACGTTTTTCGGGAGGTACTTCGGGCTTGAGTATCGGTCATATTTCTCCGGAAGCAGCGGCCGGTGGAAATATCGGTAAGCTTGTAGATGGAGACATTATCGAAATAGATATTCCCAACCGTAGTATCAACGTAAAGCTGAGTGATGAAGAATTGGCAGCACGTCCTATGACTCCGGTAACCCGCAGCCGTGTGGTATCCAAGAGTTTGAGGGCCTATGCCAGTATGGTAAGTTCGGCCGATAAGGGAGGAGTGAGAATTATTGATTAATAATTAGTTGATAATGGATAGTTGATAATTGATAGTTATGTAGACTTCAATTTTCAACTGTCAACTATCAACTATCAACTATCAACTATAATGAAGGAAAGAATAACAGGAGCGGAAGCGCTGATGCGGTCATTGGAACATCAGGGAGTGAAAACCTTGTTTGGTTATCCCGGTGGAAGCATTATGCCGACTTTCGATGCATTATACGGTCATCGTGACCGGTTGAATCATATCTTGGTACGTCATGAGCAGGGAGCAGCACATGCAGCACAAGGTTTTGCCCGTGTGTCGGGTGAAGTGGGAGTGTGTCTGGTTACCAGCGGACCGGGAGCCACCAATACTATTACCGGTGTGGCCGATGCTATGATAGACAGTACACCTATTGTAGTAATAGCCGGGCAAGCACCAGTAAGTATGTTGGGTACCGATGCTTTTCAGGAAGTGGATTTGGTTGGTATTACACAACCTATTACCAAATGGAGTTATCAAATACGTAGAGCCGAAGATGTAGCTTGGGCGGTGGCTCGTGCCTTTTACATAGCTAAAAGTGGGCGTCCGGGTCCGGTAGTGCTCGACTTTACCAAGAATGCACAAACTGAACCGGTGGATTTTGAACCGGTGACTGTGGATTTTATCCGCAGTTACGATCCTAATCCAACTCTCGACGAGGAAGCGATAAAGCAAGCTGCCGATTTGATAAACAAGGCTGAACGCCCGTTTGTGTTGGTGGGACAAGGCGTAGAATTGGGAAATGCTCAGGAAGAACTTCGTGTATTCCTTGAAAAAGCAGATATTCCTTGCGGTTGTACATTATTGGGATTATCGGCTATTCCTACGGCTCATCCGTTAAATAAGGGTATGTTGGGTATGCATGGAAATCTGGCACCCAATATTAAAACTAATGAGTGTGATGTGCTTATCGCCATAGGTATGCGTTTTGACGACCGTGTAACCGGTAATTTGGCTACTTATGCCAAGCAAGCTAAGGTTGTTCATTTAGACATCGACCCATCGGAATTCAATAAAAACGTGAAGGTAGATGTACCGGTATTGGGTGATTGTAAGAAAACGTTAAGCAGACTCATTGCTTTGGTAAACGAGAACAAGCATACCGCTTGGGTAGACAGTTTTGCCGAACATGCCCAAATAGAATATAACCGTGTGATTGAGAAAGAAGTATATCCTACAGAAGGGCCGTTGAACATGGGCGAAGTGGCTCGTGCTGTGAGTGAAGCTTCTCATAACGAAGCCATTCTGGTAACCGACGTAGGCCAAAATCAGATGCTGTCGGCCCGTTACTTCAAATACAGCAAGAACCGTAGTATTGTTACTTCCGGTGGTTTAGGTACTATGGGTTTTGGCTTGCCGGCTGCTATTGGTGCTACTTTTGGATGTCCCGACAGAACGGTTTGTGTATTCATGGGTGACGGTGGCTTGCAAATGAATCTGCAAGAATTCGGTACCATTATGGAACAGAAGGCTCCGGTGAAGATGATTCTGATGAACAATAATTATTTGGGCAATGTGCGCCAATGGCAAGCCATGTTCTTTGGTCGTCGATATTCATTTACCCCCATGTTGAATCCTGATTACATGAAGATAGCCGAAGCATACGAAATCCCCTCTCGTCGTGTAATGAAGCGCGAGGAATTGCAAGAAGCCATCCGCGAAATGCTCGATACTGATGGACCTTTCTTGCTCGAAGCTTGTGTTATCGAAGAGGGGAATGTCATGCCAATGACTCCTCCGGGAGGTACGGTGAACGAAATGTTGTTGGAATGTTAAAGAAAAAGGAAATGGAAAAGACTTTATATACAATCATAGTCCATTCAGAAAACATTGCCGGTTTGCTTAACCAAGTGACCGCTGTGTTCACTCGCAGACAGATAAATATCGAGAGTCTGAATGTATCGGCCTCGTCTATTCCTGGTGTACATAAATATACCATTACCGCATGGACCGATGCTGAAACCATTGAAAAGGTGGTAAAACAGATAGAGAAGAAGATGGATGTTCTACAAGCTCACTATTTTACCGATGACGAGATTTATCAGCACGAGATAGCTCTTTACAAACTTTCTACTCCCGAATTTCAGAGTCAGCCGATGGCCTCGAAAATCATCCGTCGTCATAGTGCCCGTATTGTAGAAGTGAATCCGGTGTTCTGTATTGTGGAAAAGAATGGCATGAGCGAAGAAATTACAGCGCTCTATGAAGAACTTCGGGAATTTAATTGTGTATTGCAATTTGTTCGTTCTGGTCGTGTAGCCATTACAACCAGTTGTTTTGAGCGGGTAAGCGAGTATTTGGAAATGCGCGAGGAAAAATACCGTAAACAAAAGGAGGAAGATTATGAGTGAAGCTAAAGTAGGGACGTATCCTTTTGTGGCAGAACCTTTCCATGTGGATTTTAATGGAAGACTGACCATGGGGGTGTTAGGCAATCATTTATTGAATTGCGCGGGATTTCATGCATCCGATAGAGGATTTGGTATTGCAGAACTGAATGAAAACCAATATACATGGGTGCTTTCCCGATTGGCTATTGAATTGGAAGATATGCCTCGACAATACGAGGATTTCAGTATACAGACATGGGTGGAGAATGTATACCGCTTGTTTACCGACCGTGATTTCGCCATTCTGAATAAAGATGGAAAGCCTATAGGGTATGCCCGTTCGGTATGGGCTATGATTAGTATGCAGACACGTCGTCCGGCCGATTTGTTGTCTTTGCATGGGGGAAGTATCAGTGAGTATATTTGCGACAAGGAATGTCCTATTGCCAAACCGGGAAGAATAAAGGTTACACAAGATACTCCGGTGGCCGAGCATCTGACCAAGTATAGCGATATAGATATCAATGGGCATGTAAATAGTATAAAATACATTGAACACATTCTTGATCTTTTCCCTATGGAAATGTTTAAGGAAAAGCAAATCAAACGTTTCGAAATGGCTTATGTAGCCGAAAGCTATTATGGCGATACATTGAGTTTCTATTGTGAGGAGGTAGGTGAGAATGAATTCGATGTGGAAGTAAAGAAGAACAATCAGGAAGTGGTTGTTCGTAGTAAGGTGATATTCAAATAAGATAATATAGTTTTTAATTAAAAGATAAAAGAAAGAATTATGGCACAATTGAATTTTGGCGGTGTAATTGAAAATGTAATGACCCGCGAAGAATTTCCATTGGAAAAAGCACGTGAAGTATTGAAGAACGAAACTATTGCCGTTATCGGTTATGGTGTACAAGGCCCTGGTCAATCATTGAACCTTCGTGACAATGGCTTTAACGTGATTGTTGGCCAACGTCCGGGTAAGACTTATGAAAAGGCTGTAGCCGACGGTTGGGTACCGGGTGAAACACTCTTCGGTATTGAAGAAGCTTGTGAAAAGGCAACTATTGTCATGTGCTTGTTGAGCGATGCTGCCGTTATGTCGGTATGGCCTACTATCAAGCCTTATCTTACTCCGGGCAAAGCGCTCTATTTCTCTCATGGTTTTGCCATTACTTGGAACGACCGTACCGGTGTAGTTCCTCCAACAGATATCGACGTGATTATGGTGGCTCCTAAGGGTTCGGGTACTTCGCTCCGTACCATGTTCCTCGAAGGTCGTGGCTTGAACTCTTCTTATGCTATCTATCAAGATGCAAGCGGTCGTGCTATGGACAGAACCATTGCTTTGGGTATCGGTATCGGTTCGGGCTATTTGTTCGAAACTACTTTCATTCGCGAAGCTACTTCTGACTTGACAGGTGAACGCGGTTCATTGATGGGTGCTATCCAAGGTTTGTTGCTGGCTCAGTACGAAGTGTTGCGTGAAAATGGTCACACTCCATCTGAAGCATTCAATGAAACCGTAGAAGAATTGACTCAGTCATTGATGCCGTTGTTTGCCAAGAACGGTATGGACTGGATGTATGCCAACTGCTCTA
>CAZFDP010000076.1:0-7890 GCA_964518185.1 uncultured Phocaeicola sp.
GACAAAGAAACAACGTTCGTTGTCTATGTCATTGGCGATGGTTCCTAAGTTGCCGGCATAAGTCAAAGCATCCAATACAACAACCTTGATGTCGTCATGCTTGGCCAAAATGTACTTGATGTAGTTGGCACCGATAAATCCGGCTGCTCCTGTTACAAGATAAGTTTTCATATCGTTATTCTTAAATGCGTTACAAAGGTCGGAAACTTTTTTCAATTGCACAACTATTCCGCCAATTCTATTACTTCCAAGTCGCTAAACTCCCCGTTGTCAATGGCAAAGCGTATCAATGTACGGGTTTTGTGCCATCCGTATTTGCCGGCAGCACCCGGATTGATGTGGAGCAGGTTCAAGGTCTTGTCGAACTTAACCTTCAGAATGTGCGAATGGCCGCTGATGAAGAGACGGGGCGGGCGTACAAACAGTTGGGCACGGATGGAAGGGTCGTAATTGCCCGGATAACCGCCTATGTGTTTGATAAGGACATCGGTATTCTCTATACTGAAACGTTCTGTTTC
This sequence comes from uncultured Phocaeicola sp., assembly GCA_964518185.1. Lineage (GTDB taxonomy): Bacteria > Bacteroidota > Bacteroidia > Bacteroidales > Bacteroidaceae > Phocaeicola. The sequence continues at coordinate 519 of CAZFDP010000076.1, forward strand.
CGGATAGATACGACGGATGTCTCCTCCGTCAATGTTACCGTATACGGCACGTACCGGTCGGAAGGCCGCCAATTTCTGAATCACTTCCAAGGAACCGATGTCACCGGCATGCCATATTTCATCGCATTGCTCAAAATGTTTCAGGTAACGGTCGTCCCAATAGCCATGTGTATCTGATAAAATTCCAATTCTCGTCATAAATCTTTTGTTTATTCGCACAAAGATACTTATATTTGGCCAAAAGTTTGTCGATTATGGAAGGTAAATATCACTATTTTAAGCGCGATATCAGTTGGTTGTCGTTTAATCACAGGGTGTTACTGGAAGCCGATGACGATTCGCTTCCCCTTTATGAACGTATCAACTTTATCTCTATCTATTCTTCTAATCTTGAGGAGTTCTATAAAATTCGTATTGCCGAGCATAAAGCGGTAGCCAATGGAGGGTATAGCGATGATATGACGCAGGATGAGGCTCGTGAACTGATTCATCGTATCGGTGAGGAGGTGAACAAGCAGTTGGAAGACCGTATCCGCATTTATGAACAGAAGATTATACCGGCACTGAAGAAGAATCGGGTTGTTTTTTACCAAAGCAAACAAGAAGTGGAGGAAGTGCATCGTCCTTTCATAGCCAACTTTTTCATGGAGGAGATTTTCCCTTATTTGCTTCCTGTACCCGTATGCAAGGAAAGGGTCAGGACATTTATTCGTGATAACCGCCTTTATCTGTCTACCCGTGTCATCCGTAAGGATACGGGTGAGAAGGAATATTTCATCATGAAGCTGCCTTACAGTAAAGTACCTCGTTTCATAGAGCTCCCTCAAGTGGGCGATACCCATTATCTGATGTTTATGGAAGATATTATCAAGGCTAATATTGGGGTGATGTTCCCGGGGTATAAGGTGGATTGTAGTTATTGTTGTAAGATTTCGCGCGATGCCGATGTGTTTGTCGACGATGCCTCGACCAGTGAAAAGATAGTGGAGCAGTTGAAGAAGAAGGTCAAGAAGCGTAAGATAGGGGCAGTATGCCGTTTTGTGTACGACCGTCACATGCCACAGGATTATTTGGAATACTTGGCAGATGCATTCGATATTAATCGTGATGAATTGGTGCCGGGAGACAAACACTTGAACTTGGAAGATTTGTCGCACCTGCCCAATCCTGACAAGGATTTGTTTGCAGCCCGTAAACCTCAACCTATGTACCTGAATTGTTTGGGAAAGAAACAATCGGTATTCCGTTATGTGGGCAAGCGTGATTTACTGTTGCATTATCCCTACCATTCGTTCGACCACTTTATACACTTCCTGTACGAAGCGGTACACGACCCTACGGTCAAGGAAATCATGATTACCCAATATCGGGTAGCTCCACACTCTGAAGTCATCAACACACTGATAGCCGCTGCACAAAATGGTAAGCAGGTGACGGTATTCGTGGAACTGAAAGCTCGTTTTGATGAGGAAAATAACTTGGCTACAGCCGAATTGATGCAGAAGGCGGGTATACATATTATATATAGTATCCCAGGGCTGAAGGTGCATGCCAAAGTGGCATTGGTGCTTCGTCGGCATAAGGATGGAAAGCCTAAGAAGAGTTTTGCTTATATCAGTACAGGAAACTTCAATGAAAAAACAGCAACGGTGTATGCCGACTCGGCCTTGGTGACATCCAATCAGGAGATTGTGGACGATTTGCACAACCTGTTCCGGTTGTTAAGGAAAGACATTACTGAACCTGAATTCAAACATTTGTTGGTACCTCGTTTCAATTTGCTGCCCGAACTGAAACGTAGAATAGATTTTGAAATAAATATGGCTATGGCAGGGGAAAAAGCACACATCATTCTCAAGATGAATGCTTTGCAAGATCCTGCCATGATAGACGAACTTTATCGGGCCAGTGAAGCGGGAGTACAGATTGATTTGATAGTTCGAGGCATCTGTTGTTTGATTCCTAACCAACCCTATAGCCGTAATATACGTATAACCCGTATTGTAGACGGTTTTTTGGAACATGCCCGTGTATGGTATTTCCACAATGGCGGTAAACCGTTGGTATATATGGGTTCGCCCGACTGGATGCGTCGGAATCTGTACAGACGTATAGAGGCAGTTACCCCTATACTCGATTCTAAGCTGAAACAGGAGATGATAGACATGCTCCACATTCAGTTAAGTGATAACTGTAAAGCTGCATGGGTGGACGAACATCTGCACAATGTGTTCAAATACAATCCTGATGCCACTTCCGTGCGCTCGCAAGTTGCTTTTTATGAGTACTTGAAGCAGAAGAATGAATAGTTACAAAGCCAACTTCTTCATTACAAACTCTTTGATGAAAGCTACTGTGCCATCTATCCCTAATACTGATGAATCGATACATAGGTGATAGGTGGCTGCGGTTCCCCATGTATTGTAACTATAATAGTTATAGTAGGCGGCACGTTTTTTGTCGGCCTTTTCTATAAGTTCTTCGGCTTGTTCGGCTGTAATCTCATTTTTTAGCATGAGGCGTTCTATACGTGCTTCCTTGGAGGCAGAAATAAATACGTTGATGCAACGAGGATGGTCACGTAGAATATAGTCGGCACAACGGCCAACAAACAGACATGAACCATTTTCGGCCAATCCGCGGATAACATCACTTTGAATCTTGAAGAGTGCATCATTGTTCAGACACGAACCGTAAGGAATGGCTCCATCGCCTACAAAAGGTACACGGTTACCGAATAAGGCTCCGATAAAAGTTTTTTGTGTACGTTCGTCGGCTTTTTCAAAGAACTCTCGGCACAATCCGCTTTCTTCCGAAGCCAAGCGTATCAATTCTTTGTCATAGAAAGCAATGTTCAGTTCGCGGGCGAGCTTTTCGCCTATTTCCTTACCGCCACTACCTAATTGGCGTCCTAAGTTGATTACGTAATGTTCATTCATGGTTCTTCGATTTATGAATTCTGTTCCTTAAATGTTTTCATTTGTTTGTACAGCAAAACGGCTGCTACAGCACTGGCCAGTGCATCGCTGACAGGCATACTCCACCAAATACCGGCTGCTCCCATAAAAGTGGGTAGTAGTAGGAGGCAGGGAAGCAAGAACAACAATTGTCGGGTGAGCGACAAGAAGATTGCTTTGTTGGCCATCCCAATACTCTGGAAAAAATTGGATGCTACCATTTGGAAGCCAACAATGGGGAAGACCAATACCGCTATGCGGAATCCTTCGGCCGCCCTGCTAATCAGTCCTTCATCGGTGGTAAAGATGGAAACTGTCAGTTCCGGAATCAATTCACCTATTAGAAAAGTGATTGTGGTAATGATAGTTGCTCCCCATATGGCTAACTTCAACACTTTATTTACCCGGTGGAATTGTAGCGCACCATAGTTGTAACCTGCAATAGGCTGCATACCTTGGGTGATACCCATTACAATCATTACGCAAATAAACATCAGTCGGTTCACAATGCCATAGGCTCCGATAGCCAAGTCGCCATCGTATTCCTTCAGGCCTTGGTTGATGAAGATTACAATGAAGCAGGAAGCTACATTCATGCAGAAAGGCGAAAGGCCAATGCCGATGATGTTCTTTACGATTTTACCTTGTAGGGTATAGGTGCCTTTTTTCAAATGCAACAGTTCATTCTTGTCGGTCAGAATCTTGAACTGCCATATCAAAGAAATGATTTGTGCAATGACAGTGGCAATGGCCGCCCCACGGATACCCCAATGCAGGACATAGATGAATATAGGAGCTAAGATGATGTTGATGATGACAGTATTGATGGTGGCATACATGGCCTTTTGAGGATGTCCGGCTGCACGGAGTACCGCATTCAGCCCCAAATACATGTGTGTAAAGATATTCCCCAATAAGATGATTTCCATAAAATCGCGTGCATAACCGATGGTGTCGGCACTTGCCCCGAAGAAATAAAGGATGGGGTCAAGGAAAATCAGCATGATGATGGTGTAAGCAATACCGATAATAGTGTTTAATGTAATGACATTCCCTAAAACCAATTGTGCTGTACTATAGTCCTTTTGTCCTAATTTCACAGAAACGAGTGTTGAGGCACCTACACCCACCATGGCACCAAAAGCTGCTCCCAAGTTCATGAACGGGAAGGTAATGGCAAGTCCGGAAATGGCAAGCGGTCCTACACCCTGTCCGATGAAGATGCTGTCTATCATATTATATAAAGAAGAAGCTGTCATGGCAATAATAGCCGGGATGGCATATTGCATCAGCAACTTACCTATGGGTTTTGTTCCGAGTTCGATTGCACTTCCTTTTTGTGTCATATTTGTTTTCTGTCTTAATTCGATGCAAAGGTACGAAAAATTCACTACCTTTGTCAAATAAAACAAGACTTTATGAGAACAATATTCATCTGTTTGATGACCATGCTCTTCTTGTCGGGGCTGGCACAGAAACCCTGCAAGTATCGTGTTTCCTTGGTTGATAAAGAAGGAACCGGATATTCTATTGACCGTCCGGAAGAATTTCTTTCCGAACGTTCGCTGGAACGTCGGGAACGGCAGCAACTACCTGTGGATTCTACCGATTTGCCCGTAAGTTGGGTGTATCTGGATGGATTGAAGGAAGTGGGTGCACGGATAGTAGTTACCAGTAAATGGAACAATACTGCTGTGGTAGAGGTACAGGATACTTCGTCGGTTGGACAAATGGCTGCTTTACCATACGTTGTTTCTGTCAAGAATATATGGGTGATGCCCGACAGTATTCCCTCTCGCAACGATAAACGCAAGAAGGAGGTAACCAATAAAGTAGAAAAGGGAAGCGAATATTACGGTAAAGGCTACCAGCAGATACACATTCATGGTGGCGATAGTTTACATGCGGCCGGTTTTTCCGGTCAGGGAATGCATATAGCTGTGATTGATGCCGGTTTCTATAATGCCGATTACATCAAATTGTTCAAAAACATGCATTTGTTGGGCTCTCGCGATTTTGTTAATCCACAATCCGATATTTATGCCGAAAACTCTCATGGCATGAAAGTGCTTTCGTGCATGGCTGCCAATATTCCCCAAGCTTTCGTTGGAACAGCTCCCAATGCTTCCTATTGGTTGCTCCGTAGTGAGGATGCTGATACCGAACAGCCGGTGGAAGAAGATTATTGGGCGGCTGCTTTGGAGTTTGCCGATAGTGTAGGAGTGGATGTTGTGAATACTTCTTTAGGATATTATCGTTTTGATGAGGGACATGGAGAGTATCGTTACCGTGATCTGGATGGCCACTATTCATTGATGTCGAATACCGCATCGATGGCGGCCGATAAAGGAATGGTGGTGGTTTGTAGTGCAGGGAATGCCGGAAACGAAGCCTGGAAGAAAATCACCCCTCCAGCCGATGCCGAACATGTCATTACGGTAGGAGCGCTTACCCGAGATTTGGTGAATACTGATTTTTCCTCGGTGGGGAATACGACGGACGGACGTGTCAAACCCGATGTCATGGCTATAGGTAGAAGTGCTACTGTAGCAAGTACCGGAGGAACCGTAGCACGAGCTAACGGTACTTCTTTCGCATCGCCCATTCTTTGTGGGGTGGTGGCTTGTTTCTGGCAAGCATGCCCCTGGCTTACAGCCAAACAGGTAGTAGAGGCGGTACGGCAAGCCGGTGACCGTATAGACTATCCCGATAATATTTATGGATATGGTATACCCGATTTGTGGAAAGCATACAAAAAGATTTCTCACCACAGATTACACGGATTGTCACAGATTGAATAATAAAAATAATCTGTGTTCATCTGTGTAATCAGTGGTGTAAAATAAATAATATGGAACAGCAAGCAATTTCACTATATGAGCTGAACAATTTGGTGAAACGGAGTATCCGCACCTGCCTGCCCGAGACATATTGGGTACAGGCAGAACTGAGTGATGTGCGTTCCAACTACTCTGGACATTGTTATTTGGAGTTCGTGCAGAAAGATACTTCGGGTAATAATCTTATAGCCAAGGCTCGAGGTACCATCTGGAGCAATGTCTACAAGATGTTGAAACCTTATTTTGAAGAAGAAACCGGACAAGCCTTTGCTTCGGGTATTAAGGTCTTGGTGAATGTCTCGGTTGAGTTTCATGAACTCTATGGATATTCATTGACTGTTGTTGATATCGATCCTACTTATACAGTGGGTGATATGGTGCGTAAGAGGAGAGAAATACTTCATAGGTTGGAAGAAGAGGGAGTGCTTAATTTAAATAAAGAATTGGAAATACCGGTACTTCCTCAACGAATAGCTGTTATATCTTCGGCTACAGCAGCAGGCTATGATGATTTCTGTAACCAGTTGGAACATAATCCGTATGGATTGGTCTTTTATCCTAAACTCTTTCCGGCCATAATGCAAGGTGAACGGGTAGAGGAATCCGTTATTGCAGCACTCGACCGTATATATGGTGAAATGGATAATTGGGATGTAGTGGTCATTATCCGTGGGGGAGGGGCAACTTCGGATTTGTCAGGGTTCGATTCCTACGATTTGGCTGCCAATTGTGCGCAATTTCCCCTGCCTGTCATTACTGGTATCGGTCATGAACGGGATGATACAGTGATAGATTGTGTATCGCATACTCGTGTGAAGACTCCTACGGCTGCTGCCGAATTCCTAATCGGTTATATGTATGAATCGGCTTTATTGTTGGAAGATTATGCCAATCGTATGGTTGTTGAGGTTGAAAAACGTATGGAATGGGAAAGAAATCGTTTGTTCCGTCTGTCAGAACGTATTCCGATGGCTACCCGAATGTATCTGCAAGCAGGACATTATAAGGTTGAACATATTATGCGTAAATTGGATACGGTCTTGAGGAATAAGTTGATGAAAGAAACCTATCATCTACAACTATTGGAACAACAGGTTCATGCAGCATCTCCTGAACATTTGTTGAAGAAAGGATATAGTATAACAATGGTGAATGGTAAGGCGGTAAGGGATGTCAGCCAATTGAAAAAGGGAGATGAACTTGTGACCCGCTTTGCCGGAGGAGAAACAAAAAGTGTAATAATGGATATAAAGAAATGATATATGGCAACAAAAAAAGAAACTTACGGACAAGCTATGCATCGTCTGGAAGAAATAGTAGGGAAGATTGAAAGTGATGAACTTGATATCGACAATTTGAGTGAGTACTTGAAGGAGGCACAAAAACTCATTAAATTTTGTAGGGATAAACTTTATAAAGCCGATACCGAAATCAAAAAGATGTTGGAGGAAGTGGAATAATCCTATAAATTATTGGTATTTGTCTTTAAAAAGTGTACTTTTGCTCGCAATTTTGAAATAATAATTCAACTTTCGCAAGTGCGAAAGTCAGGTAGATAAAGGAGTTAAAAGGAGT
>CAZFDP010000077.1:0-3410 GCA_964518185.1 uncultured Phocaeicola sp.
CTTATCATAGTCTGTAAAAATAAAAAACTTTAATTTTCTGGGACGATTTCTTTTGAATTCTTAATTATCTTGTTATATTTGCAAAAAAAATATAAAATAAGGTATGAGGTTGAAAACGGTTATAAAATTAGGTACTATTGTTTCAGTGGCTTTGTTTTGCATGGCAGTGGGCTACTTTGCTTTTATGCAATTGGATACTGCTGGCCGCAATCGTGAAGTGAATCTCTTTTCTTTGATACCCCAATCAGCTGTCAGTGTATTGGAAAGCAGCAATATCAATACCTTTTTCAATGAACTTCCGCAGTTGAATTATAGTCATGAAATAGAACGTTTGCAATCCCCGGGTTTGTTTAGTTTCTTGTTGAACGGATTGAATCATTATGCTACGGTCAATGCACATGGATTGAGCAGTCAGATGAGTCGCATGGCTGTTAGTTTCCATACTCCTTTTACTCCACGTGACCAGGTGGTGTATTTGGGTATGGGCAAGACTGACGAGAAGATGCTGGAAACCATATTACAGGAGTATGCCCCTTCCAATTTTCTGCCTAAAGAGGAATCTTATCGGGGTAAATCTATTGTAATCTACCCTTTGGGTACGGAAGAGTATTTGGCTTGTTATTCGGGAATGGGATTTCAGGTAATCAGTCTCCAAAAGCGATTGATAGAACAGGTTGTCGATGCAGAAATCGATGAATGTTCCCTGAACGAAGACCCGGTCTTTTCTTCTATCCTGCAGCAAAAGAAATCATATTCTGCCTTGGCTTTGTATAGTCGTTCGGCCGGGGTACCTTTCTTGAAATTGGGGCCGGATTGTTGGAGTGAGTATGAATTTCATGCCAACAGCGATGTGCTGTATCTGACAGGAGAAATCTATATGCCCGATACTTGTAACTGTCTGATTCCTCAACAGGCTATCCATGAAAAGACAACGGTTTACGAACCAGAAAGTATTTTTTTTACTGCTGAAAAAGATAGTGTCGTCCATTATATAGAAAAGGTGTGTGATGAAGAAGTAGCAGCCGACCGTACACTATTCGATCAATGCATGGCAAACTTGTCGAAAGAAGCGGTTTGTACATTGGTGGCAGATATGCAGAAAGTGCCCGACAATATTGATATGTTTCGTTACAGCCTTCCTGATTTCTTGTTGGAGAATGCACCTTTATTTCGCTCTTTTATTTTCTCAGCCCAGTATTCATGGAATGCTGATAGCCGCTTGTCGCATATTTGGGTATTTACCTATAAGGATTAGCGTAATCGGTTGTGATGGAAATGGGGAGCTACTTTTCCTCTGAAGTAGAACAAAGAAACAATAGTCAGAGCTGCCCCACATAGGTAGGCCATTTTGAACGTTGAAATTTCGGCAATGTAACCGCCCACTAACATACCTATGCCTATACCCACATCCCATGAAGTCAGATATGTGCTGGTAGCCGTTCCGCGTTGGTTGTTGGGAGCTAAGTTCACGAACAAAGTGTTGTAGGCTGGGAACATGATGCCGAATCCTACTCCTAACAATAGAGAAATCAGGTAAAAGAATAGGGTAGTGGCACTTGTACTCCAATGTATCAGCCATCCGCAACTACTTAATCCAAAGAAACAGAAGCATACCATATATAGTCCGATACCAATTACTTGTGTAATCTTTCCTTTGTCCACCCATCGGCCAGAGAATAGTCTTGATACGGCCATACCTATTGCCATCAGGGTGAAGAAGAATCCGGTAGAACCGGTAATGCCGATTTGTTTGGCATACATGGCCACGTAGTTAGTGGTCATACCGTAAGGAATGGATAGTAGCATCAGACTAAGACCGGCGGGAATTCCTTTCAACAGAATGAAGCGGTCGAGTGATATTGGCTCTTTTTTGACGGAAGGCTTATAGGGAGTCTTGACTAACCAGGCACAAGTCAAACCGATAATTCCGGCCAGTAACGAACAACAGAATATCAAGGTATATCCTATTCCTGCATCGTGTAGGAATAGGCCTGTCATGGGACCGATGGACATAGCGGTATTGTTTGCCAGTCCATAGTAGCCCAAACCTTCTCCTCTTCGGGAAGAAGGCATAATGTCGATGACAATGGTATTTCCACTGACCGTTACCATGCCGAATGCGAATCCATGAATGATACGGCAGATAATGAATAGGGTCAGTGTACCTGCCAACATATATCCTCCGAACATGGCTGTAAAGAAGAAGTAAGCCAATAGATAGAGAGGCTTTCGAGAGAAGGTGTCCAGCAGATAGCCGGAGAACGGTCTCATGCAAAGTGCGGCAATGGTGTAACATGAAAGGATAGCTCCGATGCTGGTCTTGTCGGCACCGAACACTTCCTGCAGGTAGAAGGGTAGTACCGGTATCAGCAGCCAGAACCCGAAGAATTGCAGGAAATTGGCTGCAATGATTAGGATGTAGCTGGGAGTCACGAGTTTTTCTTTCATGGTGGATTCATTTAAGGCACGGATTACATAGATTAACACGGTTCTTTAATGTGTATAAACACCAACTAAATCCGTGAATCTGTGTAATCCGTGCCTAATATTATAGTAGCGTTTTTTAGTATGCCGCTTCGAATTCCTTCAGAAAACGGGTATCGTTTTCCGAGAACAGACGTAAATCGTTTACTCGGTACTTCAAATTGGTAATACGTTCAATACCCATGCCCAAGGCATAGCCGGAGTATGTTTTACTGTCTATACCGTTCAATTCCAATACGTTTGGATCCACCATACCGCAACCTAAGATTTCGACCCATCCGGTTCCTTTACAGAACGGGCATCCCTTACCGCCACAAATGTTACAACTGATATCCATTTCGGCACTGGGTTCGGTGAACGGAAAATAGGATGGGCGCAAGCGTATTTGAGTTTGTTCGCCGAACATTTCCTTGGCAAACAACAGGAGTACTTGTTTCAAGTCGGTGAACGATACGTTCTTGTCTACATACAAGGCTTCTACCTGATGGAAGAAAGCATGTGCGCGATAACTGATGGCTTCGTTACGGTATACACGTCCTGGACAGATGATACGGATGGGCGGTTGTGTATTCTCCATCACTCGGCTTTGTACCGACGAAGTATGTGTACGTAGAATTACATTCTTTTTTACATCTTCTGCATTAGCTTCTACAAAGAAAGTGTCCTGCATATCACGTGCGGGATGGTCTTCGGCGAAGTTCATTGAAGAGAACACATGCCAATCGTCTTCTATTTCCGGACCATCGGCAATGCTGAATCCCAATCGGTGGAAGATGTCGATAATTTCGTTCTTCACAATATTCAACGGATGACGTGTACCCAAGCCGATAGGGTATGCGGTACGTGTCAAGTCCATTTCTGCGGCACCGTTGTCTTGTGTAGCAAATGTTTCCTTTAACGCATTAATCTTTTCTTGCGCCTTGTTC
>CAZFDP010000077.1:3510-6568 GCA_964518185.1 uncultured Phocaeicola sp.
TTGTTCAGCGGGTACATTACGAAAATCGGCCATCAGTTCGTTAATGGCACCTTTTTTACTTAAGTATTTTATTCTCAATACTTCCAATTCTTCCGCATTGGTTGCTTGCAGACCTTCAATTTCTTGAAGAAGTTGTTCTATTTTAGCTAACATATTTCCTATATGATTTATAAGTGAGCGCAAAGTTAGCGAATTAAACGGAATATTTTGCTGAAAAATAAAAAAATGGATATTTTTGCATCGAATTTTTCTTAATTTTAGAAAATGGATAAACGGATTATAGGATTTTGTTTGCTTTGCTTGTTGTGCTCCTGCGGAGGCAACAGGAAACAAGCAACGCAAGAAACAGTAGAACCTCTGCCATTGGATTCATTGGTGTCGGTGCCCGATACTATAGAATGGGAAGAATCGGTCGAAGAGGAACCCGTACTTCCTGCAAGGGCTGATGAATACTTTGCCGACTTTTTGTATAACTTTGCGTTAGACGAGAAGTTACAGCGTTCACGTATTGTCTTTCCCTTGCCCTGCTATACCGACAATCAACGGGATACTATTGGAGAAGAAGACTGGATATACGACCCTTTTTTCAGTCAACTGGAATCATATACACTTTTGTTCGATTATATGGAAGATATGGAACTCGAGAAGAATGCCGCTTCCACCAGTGTGAAGATTGAGTGGATATATTTGCCGACAGACCGAATTAAACGCTATTATTTCGAGCGTATTCAAGGTGAATGGACTTTAGAAGCGATAGATTATGCTGCCGTTCCCGACAAGGAGACGGAATACGAAGATTTTTTCGATTTCTATGAACGTTTTGCTAACGATTCTGTTTTCCAGTCCGAGCGGGTGTCCGATCCTTTGCGGTTTGTCACCATTGACCCCGAAGACGAATTCCAGGTTATCGAGACTACATTGGAGAAAGGCCAGTGGTTCGCGTTTCAACCTACGCTTCCACGGGAATTCCTGACAAATGTAAACTATGGTCAGCGGTTGGATAAACATTCGCGTTCCAAGATTGTCGAACTGAAAGGTTTCGGCAACGGATTCTATAACATCCTTCATTTCCAACGTCGTGGCGGTGTCTGGAAATTAGTGAAATTTGAAGATTTAGGCGATTAATCAGTAGTTATGAAAATATTCAAGGATCATTCTCTCTTACCTTATCATACATTTGGTATGGATGTCAAGGCGTCCGTATTTGTCGAATATGAGTCGGTGGACGAACTGAAGCAATTGTTAGTTCGCCGGGATTTGTTCTGCAAACCCTGGCTGCATATCGGTGGAGGAAGTAATCTGCTGTTTACCGGTGATTATCAGGGCGTGGTACTCCATTCGTCCATCAAGGGTTATGAAGTGGTGTACGAAGATTCGTCGGAAGTGCATGTTCGTGTGGGCGCCGGCGAAGTGTGGGATGAGTTTGTGGCTTATGCAGTAGTACACCAATGGTATGGAGCCGAAAACCTTTCGCTTATACCCGGCGAAGTGGGAGCTTCGGCCGTTCAGAACATTGGCGCCTATGGGGTTGAGGTTAAAGATTTGATTGTAGAGGTCGAAGCTTTGGAAGTGGCTACCGGCAAAGTCTGTACCTTTTGTAATAACGATTGTCGTTATGGCTATCGCGAAAGTATTTTCAAGAAAGAATGGAAGCATCATTATATTATCACTTATGTTACCTACCGTTTGCGGAAAAAACCGTCTTTCCATCTAAAATATGGTAATGTGCAGGACGAACTCCGAAATCGGGGAGGGGAGTTGACCTTGGAAAATGTCCGTCAAACCATTATTGCCATTCGTGAAGCTAAACTGCCCGACCCCAAGGTGCAGGGAAATGCCGGTAGTTTCTTTATGAATCCCATTGTTCCGCAGGAACAGTACGAAATGCTGAAGGTTGCATATCCCGATATGCCTCACTATGAGGTGGATGCAAGCCATGTAAAGATACCCGCTGCATGGATGATAGATCGGTTGGGATGGAAGGGTAGACAAATGGGTCGCGCCGGTGTACATCCTAAGCAAGCTTTGGTGTTAGTGAATATGGGTGGTGCCACGGGGCAGGAAGTCATAGCTCTTGCCGAAGCGATACAAAAGTCGGTCTACGAAACATTTGGTGTGAACATTTCGCCTGAAGTGAATTTTATATAACGAAGTATGAAGATAACCATAATTGGAAGTGGGACATCCACCGGTGTACCTGAAATTGGTTGTACTTGTCCTGTCTGTACCAGCAATGATCCGCGCGACCGCCGCACCCGTTGTTCGGGATTGATAGAGGTGGATGGAGTATGTATTCTGATAGATTGCGGTCCTGATTTTCGCGAACAAATGCTTCGTTTGAATGATTTCAAACCCATCGATGCTGTTCTGGTTACCCATGAACATTACGACCATGTAGGTGGTTTGGACGACCTCCGTCCCTTCTGTCGTTTCAAGGATGTACCTGTATATGCTGAACCTTACATGGCTCAGCGTCTTCGTGAACGTATTCCATATTGTTTTACAGAACACCTCTATCCTGGTGTTCCTCGTATTACTTTAAACGAGATTCTTCCAGGTGTCCCCTTCCGGGTATCCAATGCCGAAGGGAATGAAGTAGAGATTCTTCCTATCCGGGTGATGCATGGTAAACTTCCCATCTTGGGTTACCGCATCGGTCGTATGGCTTGGATTACCGATATGCTTACTATGCCTGCTGAAGAATACGGACGATTGCAGGAACTGGACGTCTTGGTGATGAATGCCTTGCGCTTCAAACCTCATAATACCCATCAGAGCGTGACCGAAGCGTTGGAGAATGTACGTCGTCTGGCTCCTCGTGAAACCTTCTTTGTCCACATGAGCCATCATATTGGTCTTCATGCCGAAGCTATGAATTCCCTACCTCCCCATGTACATTTCGCTTTCGACGGATTGGTAATTGAGTGTTGAGACGGATTGTTTATTTTAGTGATTCTGCACATAACCCGTTCAGTCCGCATTGTTCGCATTTCGGACTTCGTGCCGTGCACACATATCGGCCATGTAAAATGAGCCAATGATGTGCCTTGGGTACTAT
>CAZFDP010000077.1:6668-7890 GCA_964518185.1 uncultured Phocaeicola sp.
CGTATGTATTCAAAGACCACTTCCGGTGTGGTGGCTGCCAATGCCTCAGGCGTAGGGAAATCGTGGAATAGGGCAGGGGTAATTAAGTTAACCCGTTTATCCGTACACTGGGCACTCAGAATTACTGCTACCAGTAGCTCGAACGGATTGCTGTAATGTAGTTCGGTCTCGGCTACCGGCATAGCTTCTTCAAAATAAGCTATTATCTTATCGTATAGTTCTTTTTTTCTCATATTTATGGGTTTGGGAACAAAGGTACGATAAATCTGAATGGTCTGTATCTTTTCTCCGTAAAAAACATGACTAAAAATGCTGTCATAATATTATGTCATCCTGAGGAACGAACTCAGGATGACATAGGGGAGTTTACTCTGCTTCGAAGATAGCCGAGTACGTCACACCGTTTACATCGGCCGTTACGGTACGCGGATTATCGGTTACCTCATCGCCCCAGCTTACAAAGCGGTATCCCTCGTTGGCAGTTGCAATCAGAGTGACAGAAGTCCCTTTGTTGTAAGTCCCCATACCGGATACACTACCCATTGCCGAATCGTTCACCGAAGTGCCGATAAAGATTTGTTCCACTTCGCCCACATCGTTGTTGTCATTGTTCGAGCCACCATCATCCGAAGGGTCGGTCGGGTCAGTCCCTTCATTTTCTGGATCTTCCACTTCCGCATCGTCTGCCGAGGCTACACGTTTCACTACATTGCCATAGCGGTCGTAGCAAGTGATGCTCACGCTGGTTTCTGCCAGTTCTTTCTTGATGTCCTGATTAGGCGAGAAGATTACGCGACGGCTGGTAATAAGATTTGCACTTACTTTGTTCACATCATCCACCGATGTACTGCGAAGTCCGAAACGCATGGAGCCTAATCCCGGGATGGCCACACTGTGACCTTCAGTAGCCCATGCCTTGATTACTTCGCCAATAACATTCCATGCTGCATTGATAGCCAACTTGCTGATGCCGCTACGGACAGCTGCCTCTTGAATCACCTTGGCTTGAGAAAGCTTGGAATAGAACTCGGGCTTAAGTACATATGCCCACTTTTTTGAATTTTTGTCGAACGATACATTGCGTTCCACTGCTTTAACTTTGATTGCCATAATTTTATATGGTTTTAATACACAGTGCAAAGATATGGCCTTTGTACATACCGGCCAATAGTTGTCCGTCCCAGTGGAAGCGCTTTGCCCGGACATAAGGATATATCTGTTA
>CAZFDP010000078.1:0-7820 GCA_964518185.1 uncultured Phocaeicola sp.
AAAGCAAATGGTAAAACGATGTTTTATGGCTGCTAAAACGTCGTTTTGTAAAAGGTAAAACGTCGTTTTACATAGTCTGATATTTCGTATGTTATACAGGAAGTCGGACGTTTCTTAATGTTAGGTAATTGACTTAAAAAATAATTGATTTATAATGAATTTAACGTACCATAGAATTTTAAAAAGCAATAAAATGGCTCTTTTTTTCTGTTAGTTTGCTTTTTTTTCAAAAAAAATCACACATAATGCTTGTTTTACGTGTTTTTTCCGTATATTAGCCCCCGAAAAGTCGAAAGATTGTGAAATAAGAATGGAATTTCCTTGTTTTGATTTGACAAAAAGATGTGTATTTAAATCGATTATAAATATTAAATTAAAAGCATTATGAACGAATTGATCGCTAAAATTAAGGAGTTGAATGAAGCATTGTTGACTGATGCTGTAGCTCAAGCTGAAAAGGGTAACAAAGCTGCTGGTACTCGTGCACGTAAGGCATCTTTGGAATTGGAAAAATTGTTGAAGGAATTCAGAAAAGTTTCTTTGGAAGAATCTAAGAAATAATTACTGTATCGATTCGAAGAAAAAAGTAAGAGCCGTCCCTTTAGGATGGCTTTTCTTTTCTGGGACATAATATGAAGATATTGCATCTGTTGGCAGGTTGGATAGGTGGATGTATCCTTTTCTTTTCTTTCTTCGCATGTGGAGAAGGAAGGGGGAGTGTGTCCGTACATAGGGCCGATTCACTTAATCTGAGGGCCTATGAGGTGCGATACAAAAATTTGGAGGAAAGCGAACAATTGGCTGCTGAGGCTTTGGAGATAGGGGAGAAATACTCATCTGTCAAGGCTGAAGCATTGAATAATTTGGGGTTTTGTGCTTTCATCCGAATGGATTTTGAACGTTCGGACAGTTTGTTGAGAACGGTATACGATGTAACTTCCAATGAGTTGGAATGTCTGGTGGCCGATGTAGGTATGATGAAAATCTGTCAGCGTACGGCCAAGAACAAGGAGTTTTACGATTATCGGAATAGTGCCTTGCGACGGATGAAGCGCATCGGTGAAGATAAGGAGGCTTTGTCCGATTCTCGTGTCATGCATCGTTATCGTTATGCCTGTTCGGATTTTGCCATAACCTCGGCTGTATATTATTATTACTTGCAACAAGAACCCCAGTCATTGGAAGCCATTGATGGTATAAGGGTAGAAGAGGAATTGAGAGGCGATACGGCTCAATTGCTCTACTATTATTATATGAAAGGTTCGGGTGGCATGTACGAGGCTGATACACCCGAAGATGTGGTGGTAGGTGAATTCGATTATCTGTTGGACTGCTTGATGCTTAGTCGCGAATTGGGGTATATCTATTTTGAAGCGAATGCTTCACAAGCCATGGCCGAACTCTTGAAAACACAGAAGAATTTCCAATTGCTGCAGGAAAGACGTCCGGGGATGATGCGGGCCATCAATCAGGAAGATTTGTCTTGGGAACAATTGGTGATAGGATTCAGTCAAAGGGCTATCGACTTGTTCAACTGTTATGGCGATTGGTATCAGATATCAGGTTCTTATCGTACGCTTGCTTCTTGTTTGAATGAACAGGACAGATATGAAGAGGCTTTGGGATATCTTTCACAGGCATTGTCGTATGTAAATCTTCATCATGAAAAATATTATCATTGCCACGATACGAATGACCGTTTGAAAACTTATGTACCAATGGCAACCAGTTCCATCGAACTTGAATGGATAAATAATGAAGGAATCAATACGGTACCCGAATGGATTGCCCGTTTTCGCGAGCAACTGAGTGTAACGTATGCGGCATTGGGCATGAAGCCTGAATCTGACTATAATCGCAACATCTATCTTGATATATTGGATTATACCCGTCAGGACAAGGAATTGGAGAGCCGATATATGGCTTTGGAAAAAGAGTCGGGCTTGCTTTCTGTATTGTTGTGGGGAGTGATATTGGGTATCGCCGTTTTGATTTTGCTTTTATGGTTATGGAATCGTCATTGGCGCATACGCTACAACGTATATGTAAATAAACTGAAGAATACACTGGACATCTGCCAAAGAATCATTTCTTCTGTACCTGTCGATGCGGAAGAAGGGACAGATGTGGTTCAGGCTATACAGGAAGCTGTAAAAGAAAAGATACTTCGGTTGGTCGATGCACAAGACATGAATATCTGTCTGGAAGGAGAAACGGAAGTGCAGGAGGTGGAAACAGGTGGCATCTGTACAGAAATCATGTTGGAAACTGCTGAAAAGCAATGTTTGGGGAGTTGGAGGATATATACAACCTCTTCTTTGAAGAAAGACGACAAGGCTTTGTTGAAAGTGATTGCTCCCTATATATCCTGGACATTGGAAAACGGACTCTCGTTAATTTCATTGGGCGATGAGCGCAGGCGTCTGGAAAAAGAACAATATGTACACGAACAGCATCTTGTTGAAAACAAACGCCAGAATGTAGTGAAGAAAGCCTGTCTGTTTATTGTGACAGGTATTACACCTTATATAGACAGGGTTATCAATGAAGTTCATAAATTGACTTCCCACACATTCCTGTCCGATAAGGTGATTAAGGATGGCAAGTTTCAGTATATCAGCGAACTGGCAACACGTATCAATGAATACAACGATATCTTGGCCTTGTGGATAAAGATGCGCCAAGGCTCTTTGAGCTTGAATATAGAAAATTTCGAGTTGAATGATTTGTTTGAAGTGCTTCAAAAGAGCCGGAAAACATTCGAGACCAAGCGATTGGCTTTTGAAGTAAAGCCTACCCGTTCCTTTGTCAAAGCCGATAAGGCACTTACTCTTTTCATGCTGAACACATTGGCCGAGAATGCCCGTAAATATACACCGCAGGGGGGAAAGGTAAGTGTGTATGCACAAGAAGCTGATAACTATATAGAAATTTCTGTAGAAGATACAGGTATGGGACTTTCGGTAGAGGATGTGCAACATATCTTAGGGGAGAAGGTTTACGATTCCGGTAAGATAGGTATGCATACGTTGGCCGATGTGGAAGAACTTCAGAAGAACAAGGGATATGGTTTCGGACTGATGAACTGTAAGGGAATCATCGAAAAATACCGTAAGACCAATGATTTGTTCAAGGTGTGCAGTTTCCATATCGAAAGTGAACCGGGAAAAGGAAGCCGGTTCTATTTCCGTTTGCCTAAGGGAATGCGCAAACTCCTGGGTATATTTGTCTTTTTAGGTATATCATGTTTTTCTGCATCCGGTCAATCCGCAACAAATATGCCCGATAGTCTGCTGCTAAAGGCAAACGAATATGCCAATAAGATTTATCATGCCAATTTGGAAGGCGAATATCAGGAGGCATTGGTATGGGCAGACAGTGCATTGGTTTGTCTGAACGGACATTATGAAAAGTATTCAGAAAAACAAACCCCATTGCTTTGCTTGTCGGGTGAAGGAAGTGCTGCCGAATTGGCTTGGTTTTCGGAGGGCTTCGATACCGATTATTATATATTGCTCGATGTTCGGAATGAAGCGGCGGTAGCTCATTTGGCATTGGGCGATTTGGAAGGATACCGGTATAACAACAATGCATATACGGCTTTATACAAGCAGATAAGTGTAGATGCTTCTTTGGAAGATTATTGCATGCAGATGGAAAAGTCGGCCAACGGTAAAATGGTGGCTATCATTTTATGTGTGGTGGTATTGATTGTCCTTCTGTTAGGCTATTATTTGCTTTATTTCAGACATTTGTTGGCATATCGCTATAACTTGGAACAAGTTCTTGAAATCAATCGTCAGGCATTTGCATTTCCGTTATCTAATGTGCAGGAAGGTGCAGAACTCGTTTCTTTATTGGTAAAAGAATTATATCGGAACATGTATGAGCTGGTTCCATTGGAAGGTTTGGGAATGGCTGTTTATAACGATGAACAACATACGTTGAATATGGCTTTTACCTCACCCGATATGGAAGAAATGCGGGCAGAAATGCAGGAGTGCTATGCTTCTGGTGAAATTCGTTGGAATGCAGACAAACGTATAAAGTGCTTGCCCTTGTGTGTAGAAGTCGGGGAAGAAATGCGTTGTGTAGGAGTGTTGGCTTTGATGGGCATACAGGAAACCGAACGCGAGGATGACCGTTTGATGTTGGACTTGGTGGCCAGCTATTTGGCAGTGATTGTCTATAATGCTGTAGAATTGGTTGCACAGAAATACAGGGATATTGAAGTGGCGCAAGACGAAGCACGTAGAATACATCGCGAAGAAAACATGTTGCATGTTCAGAATATGGTGCTCGACAATTGTCTTTCTACCATCAAGCACGAAACCATTTATTATCCGAATAAAATCAAGCAGATTGCCGATAAATTGAAGAACGGACAATACGAAGGTGAAGAACAAAGGCAAGTGGAAACAATGGCCGAATTGGTGGGGTATTATAAGGATATATTTACGATATTAAGCTCTTGTGCAGCCCGTCAGTTGGAAGAAATAACTTTCCGTAGGGGAGTGGTGCAAGCCAAAGAGTTGGCCGATTATGCCCAACGTTTTCTAAAGAAAATGGCCCGTAAGGCGAATTTGGCATTAGACTTTTCGGTAGATGTAGAAGAGGTGAAGATGACAGGGGATGTTATTCAACTGAAGTATTTGCTGGAGAATCTGATAAACGAGGCAGTATCATACCCCATGGAAGGTGCTTTGGCGCTACACATATATAAGGAAGGGACATTTGTACGGTTTGATTTCATTGACCGTCGTCGCCAGCTTACACAAGAAGAATTGAATCAGTTGTTCTATCCGCATCTGTCCCGATTGAAGAAGGAGGCAGGTGAAGTGCTGATGGGTACAGAATATTTAATCTGTAAACAGATTATTCGTGACCACGATGAGTTTGCCGGTCGTCGCGGATGCAGAATCAATGCTCAACCGGCAGAAGGGGGAGGATTTATGGTTTGGTTTACCATACCTTCCCGGTAAATGAATGAAAATAATAAGGAATTATGGATAAGTTCAAAGTAATTATTGTAGAAGATGTAAAGTTGGAATTAAAAGGAACGGAAGAGATTTTCCGTCACGAAATTCCGAATGCCGAAGTGATTGGTACAGCTATGACCGAAGCCGAATTTTGGGCATTGCTGGAAACCCATACCCCCGATATGGTATTGCTCGATTTGGGCTTGGGAGGCTCTACCACTATTGGAGTGGATATTTGTGCTACTCTTCGTAAAGACCGTCCCGAAATAAAGGTGCTGATATTTACAGGTGAAGTCCTGAACGAGAAGCTTTGGGTGGATGTGCTGAATGCCGGTGCTCATGGCATTATTCTGAAGACGGGCGAACTGCTTACCGCCACCGATGTACAAGCCGTAATGGAAGGCAAACAATTGGTGTTCAATTATCCGATACTTGAAAAGATTGTAGGACGTTTCAAGCAATCCATAGCACAAGAACAGCGTCGCCAGGAAGCTATCATCAATTACGATATCGACGAGTACGACGAGCGCTTGCTTCGTCACTTGGCATTGGGTTATACCAAGGATATGATTACCAATCTTAAAGGCATGCCTTTTGGCGTAAAGTCCATCGAAAAGCGTCAGAATGAATTGGTGAACCGTTTGTTTGCTGCCGATGAACGAAGTGGGGTAAATGCTTGTCGGTTGGTAACAAGGGCTTTGGAATTACGTATTATCGATATAGACAATCTGGAACCCGATGAAGAATAAGAAAGTTGTTACCTTTCTGCCGATTGCATTCTTTTCGCTGACCGTTGGGGTGGTCCTTCTGTCGTGGGTGGGGAGCCTCAATGAATGGGGACCTGTACAGAGTTTGCTTAGCGAAGAAGGCATAAGGTGGGAGTTGAATCATATTATCAGTGATTATGTGCAGACTCCGGCCTTAGGCATTATATTGGTGATGCTTATGGGGATGGGCATAGCTTGTCAGGGGGGGCTATGGGAAGTGGTGAAGCATGGGTGTTGTTCCTCAAAGAAATGGTCGGGTAAAGAGCGTCGTTCGTTGACGTTGGCCGTTTTGGCCGGTCTGATATATATATTGTTAGTCTGCCTGTCTGTTCCTTTGCTGAAGAGCGTTACAGGTTCTTTGCTTTATTCTCCCTTTCAGAAAGGATTCTTCTACATACTTTCTTTTGGAATAGGTTTGATGGGCTTGGTATATGGATTTGCTTCCAACCGTTTCCGGAATGTCAGTCAGGTAGTCGATGGCATGTCTCGCCTTATATCATCGGAGTCCGGCTATTTTGTCACTTTATTTTTTGTAGTGCAATTCTTCTCCGTTTTAGATTACACCCACTTACCCGAATGGATAGGAATAAACGCAACAACCATTGATGTCCTTTTTCAAATATGTTGTTATCTTCCTATTCTTTTATCCTTTTTCAAGAAAAAATTGTAATGGAATGAATGGCTTAAATCCTCACTTTCCAATCACTTACTGTTCCCGTTTCGGACGAGAAGCTGACTCCTATTTTGTATAATGGGCGATTGTCCGCTTCGTAGGGGCGGGCATAGCCTTTTTCTTCTATCTGTCGGAGGCCTTCATCGGCTGTGCCGTCGAGCTTGAACTCGAAGATGTAGATATAGCCGGATGTTTCCACGATACAGTCCACCCGTCCTTCGCTCTGCTGTTTCTCGGTATAGACGGTATAGCAGCTTATCATGCGCATCAGCAGATAGAAGGTGTAGTGGAAGTAACGTTCGCGTTCGCGTTCGTCTTCTTTTCTACGCATGGAGTAGGGAATGTCGGCCAAGAACGAGGTGAGCAGTTTGCGGAACTTTTCTGTATCGCCCACTTTCAGGGCTTTCACTGCCTCGATGGCCCAACTTCCGGTTGCAGTTCTGGGTTTCAGATAGTCGGAGGCTACCATGGTGACAAATCCTTTCTTCACTTCGTTGTTTGGGAAGTCCAGCAGGTAAGTGTTCATTTCCATGTCGCAATCCTTGATGGTGAGGTATCCGCTTTGGAAAATCATAGGCAGGGGTTTCTCCACATCGGCCTTGTAGTCGACAAACTGGCTGGGGTCATAATACTTCCCGGTCAGTTCGTTCAGATTCTCTTGGGTATGATTGAGCAGTCGAATCAAATAGGTGGGTGTACCGCTACGGAACCAAAAGTCATCTACTCGTTGGGAGGCAAAAGCGTTCAAGATACTGAACGGATTGTAGATGTCCGTCAGGTTGTCACCAAAATGATAACCGTCATATTGCAATTTCAAATGTTGTTTCATTTCCTCTTCCGTATAACGGTATTTAGATGCCAGTGCCTTGATGGGCTCGTCAAAGTAATGGTAGAGTTCTTCCGTAGTGATGCCACAGAGTGCTTCGTATCGTGGATCCATACTGATGTCTGCCGGTTGGTTGAATCCACTGAACACACTTACTTGCGAGAACTTGGTTACGCCTGTAAGCAGTACGAATTGCAGATGCTCGTCGGCTTCTTTAAATACGGAATACAACCCTTTCAATATCTCCCGATGATGGTCTTCCAACAGTCGTTTTTCGCCTTCGATGGTTGTTGAATAGCCGGTGTCGAGTACATCGAGCAGAGGCTTGTCATATTCATCAATGAGCACCACAGCACGACGGCCGGTCTTTTCGTGGGCGGCTTTCAATACGGCTTGGAAACGTCCCCCCATCCTTTTACTGACGGATGCCAAACCATAAGTTTCTTCCCACATGGAAAGGGCTGTATTGATTTTATCCTCTAAAGTTCCTGCCATTGTAAAGTTTTCCCCACCAAACGAAAGATGAAATACCGGATACTCCAACCAATCCTTTTCCAAGGCATCGATGGCCAATC